>JBLMWR010000029.1:0-3551 GCA_050257335.1 Deltaproteobacteria bacterium
CGGCTATTATCCTCTCGCTGCGGCAGAGGTCTTCGAGCGGCTGGCCGACCGGATGGGCGAAGAGCGCGCCCGCCGCGCGAAGTCGCCGCTGGGCGAGTTGAAGCAGTCGCTTGAAGAGTCGCTGGGATCGTACTTCGATTCGCACCCTCCGTCGCCCGAACGAAGCCAGCGGCTCCGCCAGCTTGTCACCGACAATCGCCGGCATCTGGCAGGCCGCGAATTCTACCGGGGGTACGAGAATTACCGGCGGCGGATTCCGAAATCACAGGAAACGTTTCCGGACGAAGAGGCGCGGCTGATATCGCAGTCCTCGGAACTGAGCATTCCCCGAGCCGGATCAATACCCCTCGATCGGCATCTGGCCGCCGGTCGGCGGAGGAGGAGCGAGATCGACGCAGGTCAGCAGACGGCCATTTCGCCGCGGCAGAGGCGGTCGGTGAATGAGCGGATGGCGGCCAGTTCCTGGCCGATCAGGTCTTCGATCGGCCGCTCGACGTCACTCAGGCTTGCGCCGGGGCGGAGGGTCAGTTCCGCGGAGACCGCCCAGGGAGTTTCCAGCGGCTGACCGATCTGGCTGCAGAGCCACACGTAGACTTCTTCGATTCCCCCGACCTCGGCATGAATGCGGCGGGCCAGGTGGTGGCTCAAGAGGTTGTAGATCTTCCCGACATGGCTGACGGGATTTTTCCCGGCGGCGGCCTCCATGGTCATCGGCCGACTGAGACTGATCAGCCCGTTGACCCGGTTCCCGCGCCCCACTTCACCGCCATCGGCCCCCTCGGCAGAAGTTCCCAGGACTGTGAGATACATTCCGCCCAGGCCGCGGCCGGGATCATCGAGGGTGTTCAGTTGCAGTTGCAGCCCATCCAGGGCCTGCAGCTGCGGCTCGAGACATGCGTGCAGATCGCCGAGAATCTGCTGCTTCAGCTCGAAGTATCGAGTCGCGGTCGTAATGAACCGGTCGACGAACGCCATGGCGATGGTCAGTTGCAAGAGCCCGTTGCGGCGAATGCCCATGACCTTCACGTCTTCGCCCGTCTCGGGGAACCGCCGCTTGAAATCGGCGGAGTTCAGATGCGTCTCGGCGGCCAGCACCAGTCGCTCGGTTTCCGAGAGGGGAGCGAACCCGACCGCGGCAGAGGTGTCGTTCGCGGTCAGCGTTTTGCGGGCGAAAATGTCCACCAGTTCGGGCGAGCCGGGGCGGATTTCGTTCTGCATGACGAGGTGCCGGGCCGGATCGACCGACCGGAGATGTTCGGAAATCCAGCGGCGGGCCGTGGCTTCGACGATTTCGCCTACCGGGATCTTACCCCCCGTCCATTGGGCCGTGGCCCGGTCGCCGAAGATCAGCCGGATCGGAACCTCGATCGTGCCCCCGCCCAGTGCCGGAGAGCTCTGCCCGGCGACGAGCAGGCTTTTATCGAGATTGTGATGCAGCACGTGGCCGGCGCGCTTCAGATACTCCTGGCTGAGCGCCACCGATGCGGCTTCCATCACGGCATCGCAAATGGAATCGGGGTGGCCGACCCCTTTGCGCTCGACCAGTTCCATCCGCCGCCGGGCCACAGGGGGAATGGCAGAGGCTTCGATCACAACATTGTTCGACATGGAAACGAGTCTTTCAATCATTCGACATCAGGTTCATGCCACCCATACTTGCCGATGAGCGGCACGAACGCAAACCCGCCAAGGTTCTCCACCCGGAGTTCCTCGGGGAGGCGTGTAAAACGGTACATCGTCTGATCGTATCGATACCCGCCGATCGGGATGATGATTCGACCGCCGGTATGTAACTGCCGGACGTACGCGTCGGGGAGGGCTTCCGCCCCGGCCGTGACGACGATGGCATCGAAGGGGGCCTCGGCGGGGAGCCCCAAGGTGCCGTCAGCAGTGATCACCTGCACGTTGGCGTATCCCAACCGCGCCAGCCGCGCGCGGGCCGTATCGGCCAGTCCGGGAATCCGCTCCACCGTAAACACCGACTTGGCCAGCAACGACAGGATGGCCGCACTGTAACCCGACCCGGCACCAATCTCCAGAACCTTTTCCGTTCCGACAAGCTGCAGGGCCTGACACATCCAGGCGACCGTGAACGGCTGAGAGATCGTCTGCCCGAAACCGATCGGCAATGGCCCATCCTCGTACGCCGCGTACCGGAGATCCTCTGGAACGAATTCCTCGCGCGGCACCTTTCCCATGGCGTCGAGCAACCGCGGGTCCGAGATCCCGTGCTCGCGCAATTGTTCGTCGACCATCCGCCGGCGCAGCTCGGCGAAGGCGTCGGGTGTTTTACGTTCCTGGGTTGCAGGGCGATCGGTATTGGACATGATGCTGGTCCTCTCGGGGACGGGCCTGCGGGCGGAAGCCGATACGCCGACGTCCGTCCCGCCCGTTACAATAAAAAAAAGCCGGTCCGCCAATGTGAACTGGGGGACAGGCTCTCGTAGCATCCGCGAATTCAACCCTTCACGAGTTGAGGGCTGTTTCATTTTAAGGGCCGCATGGCGAGTTGCAAGCGATGCCGGCACGAACCCGCCAAGTGGGGACCGTCCGCTGAACGGGCCCGTTCAATGGATGCCCCGCCACGCCCTTCGCAAAAGGCTCACGACGTGCCACCCGGCGGGAGGGCGTGCCACCCGGTCCGGTCGTGCGTAGAATGATGATGGAATGATTCGAACTCACACGCACGAAACGGAAGAACTGCCGCTCTCGAACGAGATAGTGGCGGCGCGCCTCGACGAACTGGCCGGGCTCCTGGAGGCCCAGCACGCCAACGAGTTTCGCGTACGCGCCTATCGCACCGCGGCCGACACGGTTCGCGCTTTGAAGCAATCCGCCGCCGATCTTCTCGATCGCGGAGGAATCGAAGGTTTGATGCGGCTGCCCGGGATCGGCCCGTCGCTGGCGCGAACCATCGAGCGGCTGACCCGGACCGGACGGTTGCCGCTTCTGGAACATGTCCGCGGGACCACAACCCCCGAACGGATCCTGACGACGGTTCCCGGGATCGGACCGCGTACGGCGGCGCGGATTCATGACGAACTGGGGATCGACACGCTCGCCGAGCTGGAAGCGGCCGCCTGCGACGGGCGCCTGGCGGCGATGCCGGGGATGGGGGCCAAGCGCGTCCGCGCCGTCCGGGAATCGCTGGCCGGCCGATTTCGCCGCCGGCCGCAGGTCCCCGAGGCGCCCGGCCGCAGGCGGGAAGACCAGCCCCCCGTTTCGGAACTGCTCGGAATCGACGAGGAATACCGCCGCAAGGCGGCCGCCGACCGGCTGCTGCGGATCGCCCCCCGACGTTTCAACCCCGGCGGCGAGGCCTGGCTGCCGATCCTGCACACGCATCGGGAAGAGCGCCACTATACCGCGCTGTTTTCGAACACGGCCCGGGCCCACGAGCTGGGAATGACGCACGACTGGGTCGTCATTTACCGCGACGACCGCGACGGCGACGGGCAATGGACCGTCGTCACCGCGCTGTTCGGCGACCTCAAGGGCCGTCGCATCGTCCGGGGGCGCGAGACCGAGTGTGACGAGCATTACCGCGGCAA
>JBLMWR010000030.1:0-3362 GCA_050257335.1 Deltaproteobacteria bacterium
CACCCATAATTGGTGACAGGGCGTCCTTTCGACCTGGTCTGCAGTCGGACGGGGGTCGCGGTGCCGGCATGGTGAAATGCGCGGCGGCAGCGTCCGGGTGATGCCGGCGGGGCGATGCACGGCACCTGCAAAGCGCCGCGAGAGACTGCGGGCGCACGGCGGCCGGGTTCAGATCGTCGGACCGTGGACGATCGACTCGGGATTAAAGTCAAGTGGGCCGTTCGCGGTGGCGGTCGCGGCGGCCCGCGAACGTTTGCTCACAAGAAAACCGTGCGGCTGTACCGCAGCCCCTGCATCACCCGCCATCCCGGACGGGCGGCCGGGGTCGCTTGGCTGTTGACGCTGGTGCCGGTATCATCACGCGCGTTGCGGGCCGGGCCGAACCATTTTGCAGAAGGGACGGGACGATGGCTGCACGAGTCGCTCGATGTCCAGCCTGCCAGGGGCGGATCACTCTGGATTCGCTTCCCGTTGATGGCCGAGTCATCTGCCCGAATTGTGGCCGCAAGTCCCGCGTGGGCACGACAAGCAAGTCGAATCCGAAACTGCCCGTTGCCGATGAGGAAGAAAACTCCACACGGGATGGCGGGGCGAAGCGCGAAAAGAGCGATGAGACTTCCGCTGTAAATGCGGCCGAGCGGAGCGATCATTTCGGTTCCGCAGATGCCGAGGATTACCGAGTTGATTCAACTGAGTGGGACTTGTCCGATCACGACCTGGCTGACGAGGCGGAACCGCTTCCCACCGCGGCACACTCCGCGACCGCGCGCCGAGATCAAAAGCTCAGGCAGAAAGGTCGTGCGCCGATTTCGAAGCCGCAAGCGCAGGGACGATTGCGTGGCATCGATCCCCGCGTGCTCATCGGAGGGGGAGCGATTGCCGGCTTGCTCGTTCTCTTTCTCGTCGGCTTGACCGCCGTGCGCTGGATTTCCTCCGGCGGACAACCAGCCGTCGCCGATGGCGTGGCCATCCCGGACGGAAATTACGTCGTCATTGACTCCCTGGCAGGCGGCGATGCCGCGAGGGTCAGCATTCCGACCGTGTTCGTTGCCGCGCCCGCGGCCGAACCGGGGCAAATCGGCACGCGAAAGCCGCGCGCCGCGGCACCTCGGGAGCCGTCAACAGAATCCGTGAAATCGTCGGCCGCACGCTGGAGCATCGTGGCTGATCCGCCGCGTGAGAAGATCGCTTACCAGTACGGTGCGAACGTGCGGATTCCTGTCGAAACCATCGTGCTTGGCCGCCTCGAGATGCTGCCACCGGTCTTGGCCGATCGCGGCGGTCCCTTCGCCGTTCCCATGCCGCACTGGGCTGAGAATGCCTACGAGTTTACATCGGAATTGATTAAAACGAACAAGAAACGACGGCACTTCGTGAAAGAGATCCCGCAAGCGCCCGCATCGCTGATCGACCTGCGGACCGGCGAAAAGGTCGGCGAGTTTTCGTGGAAGTCGTCGTTTTGGAACAATCCGCGCCTGAGCCCCGGAGGCACGTACCTTGTGGGGCCCGATCCGGCCCCTTACTGGCTGCAAACGCAAAGTTTTCCGGAGATCGGCAAGGTCGAGCCGAACGTGCTGCTGGTGTGGAAACAGAAACAGGAGACGCCAGCGCAGAAGCTGGCAATTCCCGGCGTGGTGCTGTGGGCGGAATTCGTGAGCGACGACCGACTGGTCCTGTACCTGGCGGGCAACAAGGCGTCGCTTCAGGTCTGGGACGTGTCGACTGGTTCGACGGTGACCGATATTCCCCTGTCGATCGAGCCATTCACGCTTCGCACCGATCCCGCCGCGGGACGCTGGGGCTACTTTCCGTCCCGTTTGCTGGGAGCGATCAGTCCGGGCGGCCGGTATGTGGCTGTGGGTGGAGTGGATGGCATTTCCGTGTCGTCCCTGGCCGACGGCCGTGAGGTGGGGACGCTTCCGATCACGCTGGGAAAGGAGAAGCACATCAGCGAGTACAGGGGGGTGTCGTTCAGCCCGGATGGCGAGGAACTGCTGGCGCTGCTGGGCGCGGAAACCACCCGCACGACCCTGAGATCGTGGTCAGTACCAACGGGTACACCCCTCCGCGAACTGACGCTGAGCTTCTCGGCGAACGGGGCGCTGATGCCTGGTCCCGAACCGGGAACGCTGATGGTGGGTGCATACCCCTTTGCTGCGGGATCATCGACTTTCCTGCGATCTGTGCTCGATCGGGAACAGAGCACATTCCTGATCGATGCGACAACCGGCCGGGCACTCGTCCGACATCCGAGCATTGTGCGCTGGTCTGATTCCGGCCCCGCGCTGGCGCTCGGGCCGTTCCCCGATGGCGAGGCGATTGCATATCCTTTCGCCCCGTCCAAGAAGTTGCCGCGCATCGGCATCTACCCGACGGACACCGTTCACGCCGAATTCCGCGAAGCATGCGGAAAGACAGACTTTGGCTTGGCGCGTCGTCCCGATCCCAGCGAGCCCGATCGCACAGGCGTGAAAACAGTGCCGCCGGACCCGCCCGCATCATGGGCGCCGCCGCCAACGCTCGACTGCGCCGCGCCGCCAGGCGAGGTTGCGTACCTGCCGGACCGGCCCACGTCTTTCGGCATTCGGGAAATCGCCGTCATTCGCACTCGCGGCTTGCAGGGTTCGAAAGTTCCCGCGCTCGAGGTGATCTGGGAGCGTCACGATGCCCTGTCCGGCGCGCCCCTGGGCGACCCCATCCAACTCTGGCCGTGGGCGTGGAATCCCGTCAAACACCCTGGCGCTCCGGAAAAGCCCGTCGCGGCGCTGTCCGCAGACGATCGCATGCTGGCGATGCGAGATCCCGAATCACCCGCCCGCCTCGATGTCTGGACAGCCGACGGACGACGCCTTGCCGGATTCTATGCTTCCAGGCCCGATGCCAGGATTGAGTGGCTGGGGTGGGATCGCGGCGGCCGGTTGTTGACGGTTGCCGACGGCATCTTGACGTCGTGGGAGGTCCCCGGCGCGAAGGCCGTCTATGAAGTCGATGGGGGCTACACCGTGCTCGTCGATGGCGTCCTGCAACGGAACTGGCTCGCACTCTCGGCTGGAACGCACGTTGACTTGATCGACGTGGCGACAGGCCGCTGCCTCGACCGTTGTGCGGCGCGGATTGCGGGCACGATCCTCGATCTGGCGGTCTCACCGGACGGTGCAAAACTGGCGGCCGTGTATCTGGCCGATCCAACCGCCGCCAACAGACAGACCGCTGCCAACATCGTGAGGGCCGGCCGGGTGAACCCGACATCGGATCCGATGGAGGCCACTCTCGTCGTGTGGGACCTGCACACCGGGCGCGCCGAGATGCTGCCCTACAAGCTCCAGAAGTTTGCGCTGCTTCACTGGGGAAGTTGTGAACTG
>JBLMWR010000031.1:0-7299 GCA_050257335.1 Deltaproteobacteria bacterium
CGCCGAGCCCGCCCGCAGCCCTGCCGCCGGCGGCCCGAACGAGGACATCGATCACGCCGCGCCGCTGGTCGTGCAGAATGACCTGGACAGAATCGCCCGGGAAAAGGGGGCCCGGCCGGCGGCATTGCCTGCCTCCGACCAGCCGGACGCTGCGAACGCCACGCCTTCGGCGGTGGGCGCGAAGAGCGACGGAAAGAGCCCGGAGGTGGCCTCAAAGGCGGCAGAGAAGCCGGGGGAACCGCGAATGTTGGCGTCGGGCGTCCGATCGGCAGCCAGCCGGACGCCGCCCGCCGCAGGCGACTCTGCCAACCCGCAACTGGCCGCCATCAATCGCTCCTTCGGTGAAATTCACGACGCGGGCGCCGACGAGAAACTCATGCCCGTCGTGAAGCTGCACGTGGTTGACCACGCCGACGGCCTTGAATTGCTGCAGAATCTGCTCTCCGAGAACAACGTCATTCTCACCGACGAGGCGGCGGACGGCCTGGAGAAGGGGGCCGATCGGGGAAAATCGAAAGCGGGGGCCGCGGCCGGCAGGAAAGAGGCCCTGTATGTCGTCGCCCGACCCGAGCAGGTGATGGCCGCATTCACGGCGATTCTCGACCGCGAGACCCCCGCGGTGCGGCTGACAGTCGAGGAGCCGATTCAGATCGCGGCGCTCGATGCCGATTCACGGAAACAGTTCGAAGAAATTGCCCGCGGACTGAACCGCCCCTCGTTGCTGCGCGAGGCGCCCCTGTCCGCGATTGCCGGTGCGGATAAGGCCGTCGAATCGAAAAAGGCCAGGCCGTCCGTCAGCGACGATGCGGAAAAAGGCGCGGCGAAAACCGACGCAAAGTCCGCGCCACCCCCCGCGCCGGCCGCGTCGGCCGAAACAAAGAGGTCTGCCGCCATGCGGCGCCGGGCCCCGGCAAAATCCGAGACCGAGAAATCCCAAACATCGAGACAGCGCCCGGATAAGCCCGACGCGACGGCTGCCCCCGAAGGGAAGGATGCGGCGGCTGCAAAACGCGACGGCGAACCGGCGGCTGCCGCGCAAGGCCGGCAAATCGTCGTGCCGTTTCCCAGAGAACTCGAAGCCCGGGAATCGCGCGTTGCCGCCGCCAGGGCTGCGCCGACGCCCGCGCCTGTCACCCGCAAGGCCCTCGCCTTGCCGGCCCCTCCACCGAAGAGCCGCCCCGAGCCGCCGCGCGAGGAAAAAACCGAAGGCGAAGAGCTCCTCCGCGCTCCGTCGCTGGTGCGGATGCTCATCGTGGTCGAACGCGATGAACCGCGCCCCGCCGCTCCCGCCGTTCAGCCCGCGGCCGGCAAGAATCCCGACGGCAAGAGTTAGCGCCGGCCTGAAGTGCTGCAGACGTGGAGTCGAAGCATGCTGAAGAGCATTCTGATTGGATTGGACGGTTCGCCGTTCAGCCCCGCAGTCATCGAGCTGGGCATCGGCCTGGCACGGCAGTTCGGCGCGTTGCTCGCAGGGCTCGCCGTCGTCGACGAGCCCGCCATTTGCGGCCCCGAATCCGTGCCGCTCGGTGCGACGGCGTTCAAGAAGCACCGCGACGAACTGCGTCTCGCCGAGGCGCGAAAAACAGTCGCGGAAACGCTCCGCGACTTTGGCGTCCGCTGCGGTGATGCCGGCGTTTCGTCGAGGTCGATCGAAGCGGTTGGTGTCCCGTCTGAGCAGATCCTGCTGGAGGCGCAGCGCTGCGACCTGGTCCTGCTTGGGCAGCGGACGTACTTTCATTTTGAAACGCAGGACGAGCCCGACGACACCCTGCACAGTGTCGTGAAAAACAGCCCCCGGCCCGTGATTGCCGTGCCTGAAAAGCCGCATCGCGCAACCTCCGTCGTTGTCGCCTACGACGGCAGCCTGCAGGCGGCCCGCACCTTGCAGGCATTCCAGTGCCTGGGAATGGGGCGGTCGGGCGCCGTCCATCTGGTCTGCGTCCATGACGACCAGGAGGAGGCGGCTCGGCGGGCAGAGCGGGCGGTTGAGTACCTGCGATTGCACGAAATTGCCGCGCATCCCCAGGTGGTCGCCACATCGGCCCCTCCCGCCCGTGTCATCCTGGAAAAGGCCCGGGCCTTTGACGCGGGATTGCTGGTCATGGGGGCCTACGGACAGCCGACGCTGCGGGAGTTCTTTTTCGGTTCTGTGACCCGCACCGTATTGCACGAGTGCAACGTGCCGGTCTTCCTCTATCACTGAGAGCCCGCACGGCGGTCAGTAGTCCGTTGCAATTTCCTGGCTGCGCGGGGTGATGAGGCGGGCGACGACGCGGATGTTGGTGCTGGCGGACAGCGATTTGACGTGGCCGTCGGCGAAAAGCGCGTTTGCGATCCCGGGATGAAAACTGTAGATTTCGCCGTCGTTGTGGCAGTTGACGGCACATGGACCCGGCGGAGTTGCCAGAGCGTCGCCCTGCGCTCCATGCAAAAAGAAATCCTGTTCGTCGTCCGCCCAGCCTGCTCCAGGCATCACGATGGCCACCGGAGCCACTCGGCCGCGGATGTACCATACGGGGCGACCGGCGTCCTCGCCGACAAGGAGTGTCGAGCTGGTGCCGTCGCGAATATCCGCCAGGCGGCTTTGAGTGAAGTTGACTTGCAAGGCACCCGGGCTTCCCTCCGACTGCTTGTCAACCAGACCGGTTCCGGTCAGCAGAGAGCCGATACCTTCCAGGGGCGCGTAATCCGCGCAGGCCCTTGGGCCGGAAAATGAGACGCCGCCGGCGGTGATCAAGTTCGTGTCGAGCCGATTCGAGTTGGGCGTCGAAGGACACAGGAAAACGGAGAGTTGCGTTTGAATTACGGGCGGATTCGGCGCGTCAAACCAGTTCACGCTGAAGTTGTACTGCTGGAACAAGCCGCCTTGTTCCAGGAACGGCAGAATTCTCGCGAGGGCCGCAGCTTGTTTCGACCCTGGCTGCGGGGGAATCGGCCGAGTGGAGGTGGGGAACATTCCCCACTGGCCTTCGTAGTTGTGCAGAGCCAGGCCGATCTGCCTGAGATTGTTGAAGCATTGCGCTCGGCGAGCCGCTTCGCGGGCCTGCTGTACGGCGGGCAACAGGAGCGCGATCAAGAGCGCAATGATGGCGATTGCGACGAGCAGCTCGATTAGCGTGAAACCATGACGTGCTTGGATTTCGATGCGCGTTCTCATCGGGCAGCCTCCAACGCAGAGTTCTCGTGGCTGAGACGTCTTCAGACGACGTGCGCGGCAGGGGCGGTGTCTTTGCCAGAGCATATCGCAGCTCGGGTTGACGCTCAATTGTCGGCGCCCTGCCGACCCCCGGAATCCCGCCCCGTTTCGTGGCCGTTCGCTGCCCGCCTCAATCGATCGGCGTCGCTATGGCCCGGTGACGCGAGCGGGCTCCAGCGCCGGCGATTCCAGATTGAGGCGGTATAAAACCTGATTGTAGTTATACCGCGGCGTCTTCTCGGGATTTCCCGAGAAGTCGTGCGTGTATGTCCCCTCGAAGTGGATCGTCCGTCCGCCGTCGCGGTCCAGGAACGAGTGATGACAGACGTTGTAAAACGTCTGCCGGTCGTGCGTCAGGATTTTGACGGCTTTTGAAAACGGACCGGTGGGGCTCGTGGCTTCGGCGTACCAGACTTCTCCGAGAACGGACGCCGTCCCGTTCATCTGGCCGGCCACCAGCACCCAGCGTTTTCGATATTCGTTCCATCTCACCGAGCCGCTGTGCAGCGCAACCCGGCTGGCAGGAGAAGACGCGCCGGAGGGACAGAAGCGAGCGTATTCGGGCTTCAGCCTGCCGTCTTGAATCCAGCGGGCCTCGGTTTTCGAATCGACGGGCGGCAGCTCTCTCTGCCATCGCCAGACCGGTTTGCCGTCGGCCCCGAGATTCGGTTCGGGGGCGCCCGCGCTTCCGGCCTTCAGGCAGGTGAACGCCTCGTATTTGCCAGTGTCGAGCACGTCCGGCAGACGGGCGGGTGCACGGACGTTCGGGTTCGGACTGCCGAACAGCAGCCATTTCGTGCCGGCCTCTTCCCACACGATCGGGTGCCCGCCCGGCCGCCGCCATTTCTCGTCGAGCGGCAGTTGCCTGACAGGCTCGAACACGGCCTGCTTATCGTTGAAAATGGCGATGCCCTGTTCGAGCTCGTCCGCCAGTCCCTTGCGCCGCGAGTAATGGCCGACGAGTCTCTCGCTGCCGTCTTCGTCGGGAACGACGAAAACAGCACCGACCCACACCACGCCTTCCGGACGTTCCGCGAGCGGCATCATGGCCCGCGCGAATCCAGTCGAGCGATCCGTGAAGTAGTCATAGACGATGCCGTTTGCCGGATCGGAGCCGGGATCGTTCGGGTCCGCGAGCCCCGTGGTCGCGCCGGCCATGCGAAACAGGCCCAGCGGATACTTCATTTGCAGCGTGTCGCCCCAGAAGCAATAGACCTTGCCGCGATAGACGGTCGCCTGAATCGAGTCTTGTCCGGCCACTTTCCCCGGATGGGCGGAAGCGGGCAGGGGCGGGTCGTACCCGAGCAAGATGCTGTCGCGATACAGGCCTTCGCCCGTGAGCCGGCACAATCGCTCGGCCACGATCCGCCGGCTCAATTTAATTTCGGCGGATTCTCCGGCACGCGGCGTGACGCGCGCCCCCGCGAAACCGAATCCATCCTTTGGCGCCTCGTATCCGTGGCTGCGGACAAAAAAGAACGTCTCCTGATTCATCAGGCCCGGCTCCTGAAAGGCCACGCGGCCGGCGTTGTCCGTGACGAATCGCAAGCTGTTGACGGTCTCCAATTCCACGAGCGGGACGCCGCGACCCGTCGCCGCATCGACCACGCGAATCTCCGCCCAGGCCGACTCCCGGCGCGCCGCGCGGTCGTCTCCGGACCGGGCATGCATCGGCCGGCAGACGAGGACGAGAACCGGTCCGACGACGAATGACGCGATGCACCGAAATCGGAAACTGTCAGCCATCATCCGTTCCCAATTGGGCAGGCCAGAGCGACAGCGAGATCAGCACCACGTAGACCGCATAGAACGCGACGGGAAACCACCAGCCGAAAGCCGGTATGTCCTTCGAAAACGTCATGATTCCCACGGCCGCTTCAAACAGCAGGAGCACGACAATTGCGGCCGCCAGTAAGATTTGCCTGAGGAAGGGAACTTCTCCTCCACACGCCCCCGCAATCTGGCTTGCGCCCAGGTGCGCGCGAATCAGGGCAGCAAAGACGAGAAGCAGCGCAACGGTGAAACCCGTGCCGACGCCGGCGTCTGGCAAGACGATCTTCACAACCAGCGGCACCGACGCGACAACCAGCGGCAGTACGCCATCCCAGCCAATGGAACGCGCGATATTCCCCATGACACGCGCGATCGACAAATGAGGCGATTCGGACGACATGGAATCGGGGTTCCCGCGGGCGGCCATGCCAGCATCCTACCGCGAGCCCGCGGGAAAGTGAACTCCGACCGTGCGATCCCCGCCGGGCTGGCGGTCACATTTGCACACCGTCGCATTCGCTCGTATTCTTCGCGTACCGGCGGGAGAGGTCGGTGGTCATCGCGGGATTCCCGATCAACCGGAAACGTCGATGCTGGTTTCTGCTGAATACTCGTCCATGCGGACCTGGTAAGGATTAAGACCATGAAACACGACTCCCATTTTCTCATCGCCATTGCGCTCCTGTCCGAAGCCCGGGCTCAGGACGTCAAACGCAACATTCCCTACGCCGATCCGGCGCAGGAGCGCCAGGTGCTCGATGTTTATTCGCCGCGGGATGCGAAGAACCTGCCCGTGGTCTTCTGGATTCACGGCGGCGGCTGGCAGACGGGTGATAAAACGAGCGTCCAGATCAAGCCGCAGGTTTTCATGGACAAAAGGTTTGTTTTTGTCTCCACCAACTACCGACTCCTCCCGACCGTCGACATGGCAACCATCGTGCGCGACATCGCCAGGTCCGTCCACTGGGTGCACGACCATATTGCCGGGCACGGGGGTGATCCGCAGCGTCTATTCATCATGGGCCATTCCGCCGGCGCCCAGCTCGCCGCGCTCGTCTGCACCGATGATCGCTACTTGAAGGCCGAGGGCCTGTCCCTGGCCATCATCAAAGGCTGCGTGCCCGTCGATGGGGACACTTACGACGTGCCGGCCATCATTGAGACGGCCGAGACCCGTCGTCGGGTGCACGGTCTGCCGCAAGCGAAGTTTGGTCACCGTGAGAAGTTCGGCAACGATCCGGCGAAGCATCGCGACTTCTCCGCCGTGACGCACGTGGCCAGGGACAAGGGCATTCCTCCATTCCTGATCCTGCACGTCGCCGAGCATCCCGACACGAGCGCGCAGGCGCAGCGTCTCGGCAACGCGCTGAAGGACGCGGGCCTTCCCGTCACGGTCTTCGGCGCCAAAGAGACCACCCACAACAGGATCAACGCGGATCTCGGGCTTCCCGACGATCCGGCCACAAAGGCGTTATTTGAGTTCCTCGGCGAAGCCCTGAAGAAGTGATTGCGGACGCCCCTCGCGCCTCTTTGATCGGGACGTTCGGCAGCATCCCGGGGACCAGCACGGGGAACAAGATCGTGAAGCGAATGACTTTTTTCGTTTACGGCGTGACGGGGCACCTGCTCTTCCTGGCGACGTATGCCTGCCTGGCCGGTTTCGTCGGCATGGTCCGTGGCCTGATACAGACAGCCCGGTTCGCATCGTCCTTCACGATCTGACGTAGTCGACCTTCCACTGTCTGCCTGACGGAGACGCGCACCCGAGAGGCGACGGCCCGCTCGTAGTTCCGCATCCGCGCGTAGTTCCGCCTTCAGGCGGTGCTCTGAAGCTGCGGCGATCCGTGGCGCGCGCCGACCGACTTCGAGCTGCAGATGATCAGCGCCGACCCCGTGCGGTTTGCCGAGATTCGGCAGCGCCTGTCGAGCGTCTCGTGGTTTATGCGGTGTCTGGTCGAGCCGATCGCCCGCAGCGCCAACAAGGAAGACGTCTGCACCGGCCGCTTCTGGGAAGGGCGGTACAAATGCCAGCCGATCCTCGACGAGTCGGCCCTGGCGGCGTGTCTGGCGTATGTAGATCTGAACCCGATCCGGGCGCGCGTTGCCGAGACGCCCGAAACCAGCCGGTTCACCTCCGTCTACGAGCGGATTCAGGCGCTTGACCCGAAGCGCGGCGCCCCGGCCGTCGAGCCCGCATTACGGCCAGACGACAGGCCGCGCACTCAGCACGGCGGTGGCCGGTCCCCGGCTGCGCCAGACAGCACTCACCGCCGTGCCGAATGGCTCAGTCCGTTTGAGCTGTCAAACGCGTCCGCCGACGAGCCGATTCC
>JBLMWR010000032.1:0-3624 GCA_050257335.1 Deltaproteobacteria bacterium
GAGGAGACGCGGGCGCTCCTTTGCGCGTTGTGTCCGCCCGAGGCGTTCCTGCGGCTGGAGGCCCGGAAGAACATCGATTTTTCGTTCGATCTCGATGATTCCGGCCGCATCAGCCGTTTCCGCGCGAACGTGTTTCACAACGGCGGCCAGTTGGGGGCCGCTTTGCGCGTAATTCCATCGACCATTCCGGATTTTGCGTGGGCCGGCTTTCCCTTCGCCCTCGCGCAGCGGCTGGCGGCCCTGCGCGACGGGCTGGTGATCGTGACCGGCGTGGCCGGGTCGGGCAAAACCACGACGCTGGCCATGATCGTCAATCTGCTGAATCAATCCTGCGGATTCCGCATCATCACGGTGGAAGACCCCGTCGAATACGTGTTCCCCAGAGCCGGCGGCTCTTTGGTGACGCAGCGCGAACTGGGAAGCGACGTGCTGACGTTTGCCGACGGACTGAAGTCGGGTTTGCGGCAAGACCCCGACGTCATTCTCGTCGGAGAAATCCGCGACCGCGAGACGGCGCAGATGGCGCTCAGCGCGGCGGAGACGGGACACCTGGTGTTCAGCACCCTGCACACCCGCGACGCCAAGGGTGCCATCAGCCGCTATGCCGACCTCTTTCCGCAGGACGTGCAGGGGGAGATTCGCGCGCAACTGGCGCTCAGCCTGCGGGTGGTCATCAGCCAGCGGCTGCTCCCCGGTACCGAACGGGGAGCCAAGCGACACCTGGCGCTGGAAGTCCTGTGGAATACACATCCGATCGCGAACGGCATTCGCATCGGCAAACTGGAAAGCATCGACAACTATCTTCTGACTCACCGGGACGAGGGGATGGTCAGTTTCGACGAGTCCGTCCGCCAGCTCCTGCGCGCCGGCAAGATCGCCCGCGAGACGGCCGAGCAGAATGTCCGCGAAGCATCGCTGTTGAACCGGTAGCCGGGGCACTTGCGGGTGGCACGCCCTGCGCGCTTCTCGCGAACGGCATGGCGGGACACGGGGACAATTCGCATCGTGAAATCGGGGCGGCACCGCGCCCGACTGTGGGGTACTGAAACTGTGGGATACTGGGCAGGTGCCTGCGAAGCCCATGCTGCGCTTCATGCCGGACGCCGATGCGGCCGATATTATTGATACAGAGCGCATCCATTCCCGGCGTTCCCCCCTTGCTCCTCTTCCGATGCCACCTGCCTCGAGTCTGCCGCTCGAACGTTCCGCTGCGCCTGTCGGCGCCGCCGAAACCGCCGCACCCGAAACGTTCCGTCGCAAGGACTTTGAGCTCGTGTCGCTGGCCGGGCGCGGGACGTACGCCGAGGTCTGGCAGGTCCGGCACCTGCGAACGGGAAAACTGCTGGCCCTGAAGCAACTGCGATCCGACCGCGAAGACCAGCCGGCCGCTCGCCGGATTCTGGAAAACGAAGCCGAAGTCGCCGGCAAGATCGGCAGCGAATTCGTCGTCCAGCTCGTTCACGCCGATCTTGACGCCGCCCCCCCTTGCCTGATCCTGGAATGGCTCCCGGGAAAGACGCTCGAAGCCCGCCTCGCGACCGAACAGCGGCTTTTCTGCCGCGAAGCGTTGTGGATCGCCCGTCAATGCGCCCAGGGGATGCACGCACTGCTGGTTGCCGGTTACACTCATGGCGACATCAAGCCCTCGAATATTTTTCTTCTCGACGACGGATCGGTAAAACTGATCGACCTGGGTTTTGCGCGGGCCGACCGACTCCCCGCGACCGACCTCGCCGATGAACCCGGGCCGCCCCTGACGGGAACGCCCGACTACCTTGCCCCCGAAGTCCTCGTTTCCGGGGGTTCGGGAGGCGTCGCCCGGGACGTCTACAGTCTCGGCGTGACGCTGTACCGGATGCTGACGGGATCGCTTCCTTTTCAAGGGGAAACGGTCGCAGACGTCCTCCGGCAGCATCAGGGATCGCTGCCTCACCGCCTGCGCTCGCTGGCCCCGGACGTGCCGCGTGAAGCAGCCGAAATGGTCCAGCGGCTGATGTCGAAGCAACCGCTCCGCCGGGGTGGGGGGCTTTCTTGGCTCATTCGCGACCTCATCGGACTGGAGCTATTGCTCCTTGCGGCTGAGGGAGGATCGGCAGTGCGAGAAACTGCAGAGGCTGATGACCGAGTCGCCTGATCCGGGTCATTGCCGCACGTTGCGATTTCCAACCGCCGCTGCCGAATTTGCATAACCCCCTGCCGGCTTGCCCTGCGGCCCGGCGAAGTCGTCTTTACCGAAATCGGGCAATCTGCCAGAATCCCCGCGCTTAACAATCTCGGTATCCGCAGCAAGGAAGCTTTCGTCATGCGGCGCTTGATCGCGATCCTTTTGGGAGTGGCGCTTGGCAGCGGGGGGACGTTTGCGGCCTTTCGGTATCATCTGGTCCGCACCGACAAAGCCTTTCTGTTCGTGCCCCGACAGCGGTCCGACTGGCATGACGCCTACGCTGACATTCGGGGCTGGACGTCACACGACTGGGGGAGCCATCGGGAACTGTCCGGCGATCTGATTGCTTCGGGACGGGGCGACCTCGTCACCCATTCGGTCGCTGACGAACTGTTTCGCGGGCTGTTCGATTCGTTTCGCGAGCCGCCCCCCGGCGGCCAGAGCCCTCATGCCCCCCGGTCGCGATAATCCGGCACCGCGATTCACGCTGTCTCTTCGATTCCACTTTCACCCAGGTGCTTGACGCAGATGAGCGGCGCCGCTTTATCTCTTCCGATGCGCTGCAGCGGGCCCGTGCCGGTCCGGCGAGGGGCGAAGCTGATCCCCGTCGAGGGTGATGGCGTCATGTGGATGATGCGCGCCGATCTCGTTGACGAACTGCTCCCCGCCTGCCGACAGGCAATCTCGGGCGCTGCCGCAAGCGCGGTTGCGCAAACGGTCAAGACCGGCCCGCACCGCACGGTCTATCGGCTGTCGCTTGCCGGCGGCGAGTTCTATTTGAAGCACTTCCGCGTCGCCGACCGCAAAGCGCTGCTCCAGAACCTGGTGAGACCCAGCAAGGCGGAGCGGGAATGGCGGGCGGCACAAACTCTCGCGCGACTGGGACTGCCGACCTTCGAACCGGTCGCGCTGGGGCGGCTCCGCCGCGGAGGCCTCGTCTACGACAGTTTTCTCGTCAGCCGGGAAATTCCCGAGACGGTTCCCCTCGACCAGCTCGTGACCGCCGAACTGGCGTCCGGCGCCGGGTCGCCGCAATCCCGAGAGGCCGCGCATCGGCAGAGCGACCTGCGGCATCGGCTGGCGGTCGCCATGGGGGAACTGGCGGCGCGGCTGCACCGCGCGGGGGTCGAGCACGCAGACTTGCATGCAGGCAACGTGCTCGTTCGCGTCAGTGGCGACGATCTGCCCGCTTTGTGGCCGATCGACCTGGACAAGGTGCGTCTGCACCGCGGGCTGTCGAGCCGGCGAAGGTTCGAAAACCTGGCGTTTCTGCATCAGTTCTTCGCCGGAAAATCGACGCGCTCCGACCGGTTGCGGTTTTATTGCGCCTACCGGCAGGAATGGGGGCGCGGCGCTCCGCCTGGTGACATTGCTGCCGCGATGCCTTCCGCACGTGCCGAAATCGCCGCTTTCGAACGCCTGCTTTCCGTCGCGGCCCATCGGGGCTGGGTGCGGGCCGA
>JBLMWR010000033.1:0-4898 GCA_050257335.1 Deltaproteobacteria bacterium
CACCCATAATCCCGCCCGCCCGGAGGCAGAGAAAACTCCGCAAGCGTTTACGTAGCAATGGGTTGATGCGTTTCGCGAGCTTCAGCGGCGGGCCATATTAGGGGTGGCGCTTCGCTTGTCCTGGGGCCGTGTTCCCTCCTTAAGCTGGGGGGAACCTTCGCTGAGGATGCCGGCGAGCCATCTGTAACGGCATCGTCCCGGGAAGACGGTATCGGTGAATTCGAGAAGGCTCCTGCCATGCATCTTTCGCCAGGCGTCGATGTGCTTTCGCACGTCGTCCCGAAAGGTGTCTTGCTCGGATGTCGTGTCAACTCCTTTTTCTCGAGCCCTGGGACAGCCACCGCCGCCCCGCCGGCGTCGCCGGGCGGAAATGCCCCCCTGCCCTGTCACCGATGTTCGACCGGTTCCCGGAACTTCTCCTCCCAGTCCTCGATTTCGGCGTGATACCGTCCGCTGAGCTCGTGGCCTTGCTGTTCGTGGTCGACGCTGTGGAATCGTTCCACCAGTTCGGCATCGTCCTCTTCGCTCAGGCAGGTTTCGGCAAACTGCGAGAGCACGCGGTTCTCCGTGGCAATGTGCTGACGCAATAGCTGTGCGTATTCTCCCGAAAGCAGCGCAAATCTCATCTGATCGCGCCGGTCGTGCGCGTCCCGGATCCGCTCGAGATAAACCCGCGCCCGTTTGTACTCCGCCAGCAGGACGCCGACAGGACCGCTGTCACTCGATATCCCCCGGATCTGCAGCAGGGGAAAGAGGGAGGTCTCGTGTTTCGCGCGGTGGCAATGGTCGCCGAAGTGCCACAGGAACTCGACGCCCCAGCTCTCGAAGCCGGCGGGCAGCGGCAGGCCGCTCCGAATGCGACCGCCCGTGCGCTCCAGCAGATCGAGGACCCGCTCAACAAGAGCATGTTCTTCTTTCAGGATCTCCAGGGATTTCATCGGTCGCCTCCTCTTCCCATTCCCAGGTTCCCGGAATGGTTCGCCGGGCGCGGTTCCATGCCCGCATCGTGGCACCAGGTCGCCTGAAGCTCGGCATACAGGTGCAGAAGTCGCTCCGACAGGCGCTGCGCCGTAGTTGCGTTCCACGCGCCCGTTATCGGCGCCAGGTCACGGAGGTCATGCAGCTCGTCCTGAAGCTCCTGCGCCCGCTGCAGCAAGGCGCCCGGCCGCCGTTCGTGCCGGGGCAGATAGAGATCAAGTTTTTCCGCAGCGGCGAGCAGTCGTTCGTTCAGGGCCCCGTCGCGACAACACAGCTCCCGGACGGCGTCCGTCAACGCTCGCATCAGTTCGTGGTCGATCATGATCTGGTTCCCTCCAGACTTGATCCCGCCGGCTGATGCTCTAACTTTCGACGCGCGCCGGCAATCGCGGCTGCCAGACCAAAAAGGCAAAGGCGACCGACGTGCTGACGGCAATCAGCGTGTTATTCGTCGGTCGCCTTAAAGTAATTGTACCCCAACACCAAAGGCACGTTTTCACGATCCGGCTGGTTCGGGATGATTTGACCGCCAGGAGCGCGGGCTGGACACCTGGGTATTCAGACTCTCGCCAGGTCTCTGCGTCGCGACGTTCAGCCGTTCCAGGGTCGGTGCTGCGACCCCAGCGGGCTCGGAAGCTGACCGTTTCGCGATCCGGAGACGAAGGCTGCGGGGTCGGAACGCTCCCGCACACGCCATCCTGCCGCTTTCGCAATGCGCCAACAAGTCACACAGCGACTCCGAAGCCACGACATCGACCACCAGACCCGCCCGCGAACCGTGGTACCCATTCGGTGCGCTGTCCGGCAAGCCGGCTCCAGCGCCGATGCGGCAGGATGCCGCATCTACGAGCGGCGGCGGTAGGGGTAGAACCAGACGCCGTAGGGGAGGAACCGCACCGGCAGGGGGCGGGGAAAGCGGACGGGGTTCTGCAGCTCCCAGGCGAATTGCTGTTTGAGAACGTCCGGCGGTACGCACGAGGCGGCAGCGTCCTGCGGTCGTGCCGGGCGGGTCTGCAAGATTTCCACGCTCCCCACGAGAAGGCCGGCGGGGAGCGACGGGCAGTCGAGATCGTGCGCCCGTGCGGCATCGAGGGCGGCGGGAAGGTCCGAGAACTTCTTCGACGCGTACAGGTAGATCGTCCCTCGGACACGCGTGTCTGTCGAGCGGACTTCGATCGTCTTCACCCCGCGAAGGATCAGCTCCACCCACGGCTGCCGAACGCCCAGCGAGAGAATATCGGGATCAGGGCGAAAGTCGGTCACGGCTGGAGGACGGTTTTGTTTTCGATCGTCAGGTCGAGTTTCGCGGGGAGTTCCATGCCATTGATTTCCGTTTTCATGTCACCCGTAATCCGGAGTTTACTCGCGCTCTCGACATGCATCGTGGCCGTTGTCTCAGGGAGATATTTGCGCTCGAGCCTGACCTCGTCGGCGGAAGCGGCAGCCGTCAAAAGGCTGCCGAGAAACAGGACGGAAAGATTGCGCAACATGGAGCACCTGGCAGAGAGTTGAGAGAACCGGGACGGGCAGAGAAAATGGTAACGCTGCGCGGCTTTCGGCCGCAACTGAGTTGAACGAGTTCGCCGCGGATGGAGCGCATCGGCGGATAACGCAAGCGACGTTGTGTTCTCGTGTCCGGCCTCGGCGGTGGAGCGCGAACTCTGCCTCGCGGGCCGGACAGGAATTGCGCCTCGAAACCGCCGGGGCACGGAGTGACCCCGCGACAGGGGGCAGAGTCATCGATGCCGGTTCCAGGACAGGGCGAGGGGAGCGGCGGCCAGCGGCGCGGCCCCCAGCGCCAGCGCGGCCAGGGCAAATACATAGAAGACAACGGAACCGCCGGGGTGCAGCACCCAGTCCGCGACGACGACAGCCGCGAGCACGCACCAGACGCCCCCCGCGATCCACGCCAGACGCGTGCTGATCAGTCCCCGGCGGGAGGCCACGAGAAAGATCCACGCCGTCATCAGCAGGACGACGGCAGCGGTGATCGCTGCGGCCCAGGCGCGGAAGAGCGCCTCGTTCTGCGGCGCAAGATTGAACTTGGGGAAGTGCAGGGCCGCGATCAAGAGCGCAAACAGACCGCAGAAAATTTTGGCGACCAGCGGCCCCCGCCCGGCCAGGCCGAGAGAAGCGCCCCCCGCGACGGCGATCCACGGACCGAGCAGCGTCGCCGGGAAATACCACCAGCCGATCTTTTCGGGAATCTGCCAGGGGGGCAGCGCTCCGGTTGCCAGCAGAATGAAGCAGACAATCACGAATGAAACGGCCCATACGGCCCAGGCGGCCAGAACGCCTTGCAGCGACGTCTTGAGAATCGTGCGCGACAGGTCGCTGTCGGTGATGGGGCGGGTCGCCAGAAAACTCCCCATCTCGAAGTTGGCGTCGCTGGGGCCGGTGTTCCCCATGATCATGCCGACGACCGCGCCCGCCGCCGACAGCAGGGCGCCGCCGGCGACGAAGCCTTCGAACAGAGCGCGCGGCTGGCGACTGAAGAGCAGCCAGCCGCACAGCCCCAGCACGATGCCAAAGCCCGTGGCGGCGGGCATGGCCCACCCTTTCTGCCGCCATTCGAACCAGAACTGGGCCTGGGCCGGCGTACGGAAGGGGAGCCCCGAGTCGGGGGCGCGATCGACGAGGCGCTCGATCCAGGCCACGATCCCCAGCGGGGGAATCCCGTCGCCGCGGCGGTTGCGGGCGACCCCTTTCACGGCAGCCCACCAGGCGACCAGGGCCGTCGCCAGCATGGTCAGGATTTCTCCCGCGGTCACTTCGGTCCACATCCGCGTCGGCTGGGAAAAAGCGGCGCCATAGCGCGACTTGTACCACAGCCCCAGAGCATTGGCGACGAAAGTCAGGCCGAGTACGGCCCATCCCGTCTTCTCGGTTTGCCAGAGGACGGCGTCGATGGCGGCCAGGCCCACGGCCGTAAACAGGGCCGGCCCCCACAGCGGCCAGTCGAGGTCAAACAGGGCATTGAGCGCGCAGGTGCTGACCAGCGATTGCAGCCAGATCACGACCATCGCCGGAAGGAGTTGCCAGGTGACGAGCGTCGTGGTCGGGATCGGAAAGGCAAACAGCCGCGCGGGCTTTCCCTGCGCGGAGATGAAGGCCGCTCCGAAGACCAACATATTGATCTGCACCATCACCAGGTGGATGACGAGCAGGCTCTGGTCGCCGGGATCGACCGCTCCTTCGTGGCGCAAGGCGGCAAAGACGAGCGCGGAGAGAAGATTCGCCCCCAGCAGGGCGCCGATCAGCGTCCACCGTCCACGGTGCAGCATCTCCCAGGTCATCGCCAGAGGAATCGACCGCATGTCGGTTTCTCCCGTTTGGGTCAGCATTGGATTCGCGTCACAAAGATTTCATCCAGCGTGAGGGCCGTATCGCCGACGACGGTGGCGCCGATCGCCTCGGCAGCCCGCCGCAACTGCTGGCTCTCGCCGCGGCAGACATAAGTCCATTCCTCTCCCCCTCCGGCGCACGAGAGCGTTCCCACCAGCGACGGCGGGCGGTCGAGCGGCCCGCCAAAGCGCAAAGTCACCCGGCGGTGGGTCTCCCTGATTTCATCCATCGCCGCCGTAAGCACGATGCGCCCCTGGTGAATGATCGCCACACGGTCGGCGACCCGCTCGACCTCGTCGAGCAGATGCGACGAAAACAGGACCGTCCGGCCCTCGTCGGCGATCGTGCGGATAATCGCCCCCAGAATGTCGCGGCGGACGACCGGATCCAGTCCCGAGGAGGGCTCGTCGAGGACGAGCAGATCCGGCCGGTGGGCCAGGGCCACCAGCAATCCCGCCCGGGCCCGCTGACCGCGCGACAGGGTTTTCACCCTGGCGCTGGCGTCCAGATCGAACGCCCGCCGCAGTTCTTCCGCAAATTTCTCGTCCCAGTTGGGGAAAAAAGCCCGGGTGTAG
>JBLMWR010000034.1:0-8259 GCA_050257335.1 Deltaproteobacteria bacterium
GTACAAGCATTTCGGCGTCGATATTCCCGAACGCGATTACCCGAAGCTCATGACGCTCGACGGCTGCGTCGCGTACCTGTCGGCGGCTCTGGCTGCGAGGAAACCCTCATGATCCGCATCCGCTTTCACGGCCGGGGAGGTCATGGCGTCAAGACGGCAGGGCGCATCGTGGGGACTGCCGCGTTTCTCGCCGGTTACCAAGTGCAGGACTCCCCGGTCTACGGAGCCGAGCGGCGCGGGGCGGCCGTTGCGGCTTATGCCCGGATCGACAAATCCCCGATTCTCGAACGGGGCCTCATCGAGTCCCCGGACCTCATCGTGATCGCCGACGAGACGCTCCTCGACGACCGGGCGGCCGCTGTCCTGGCGGGACAGGAATCGGCCGCGGCGGTATTCGTCAACGTCGGGCCCGAGGCGGGACTGGCGAAGAAGTACAACATCCTGCCGCCGCTCCTGACCTATGACATCACCGCGCGGACCCGGCAAGTCCTGGGGATGGCCGCGGCGCTGAGCGCCGGACTGGGAGCCGCCGCCGCGAAGCTGACGGGACTGATCGGGGCGGACCAGCTCGCCGAGGCGATCCGCGAAGAGCTGCGGCAACTGCACGCCGTCGAAGAGGTCATCGACAAGAATGTCGCGATCGCAAAGGAGGTCTTCGCTGCGCTCGCGTCGCTGCCAGTCAGCAGGGCGGCGCCGAAGGTGACGGGACAGATACAGGCCGTCGGATACGACCCCGCAGCGGTCGGGACTTCCAGCATCATTGCCCCGGGAAACGCCGCCCGGCGCAACACCGGGACGTGGCGCGTCGAACGGCCCGAGATCGACCATGACGTGTGCACCCGCTGCGGATTGTGTGTCCTCGGCTGCCCGGAAGGGGCCATCGCCCTCGACAAAGAAGGCTTTCCCGTCATCGACTACGACCATTGCAAGGGGTGCATGATCTGCGCGCAGTTGTGTCCGCTGCACGGAATCGGCAGGACGAAGGAGGTGCGGTCATGGTGAAGAGGCTGCTGACCGGGAACGCCGCGGCGGCGTGGGGGGCGCGGCTTGCCCGGGCCGAATACGTCCCCGCCTTCCCGATCACGCCGCAGACGGAGATCGTCGAAACACTGGCCGACTGGTTTGCGACCGGCGAGATGCAGGGGAAGTTCGTGACGCTCGACAGCGAGCATTCGATGCTCACTGCGGCGGGCGCCGCCGCGGCGACCGGAGTGCGCACCTTCACCGCCACCTCCAGTCAGGGGCTCGTGTACGCGCTGGAGGTGCTGTACACCGTGGCCGGCTGGCGCGTTCCGTTCGTGCTGGTGAACGTGTCGCGCGGGCTCTCGGCGCCGATCACGCTGGGGCCGGACCATAACGACATCCTGGCGGCGCGGGATACGGGCTTCGTGCAACTGCACGCCGAGACGTGTCAGGAAGTCCTCGACTCGGTGCTGCTGGCGTACCGGATCGCCGAGGATCCGCGCGTCTCGCTCCCGGTACTGGTGAACCTCGACGGCTTCTTCCTGTCATTCACGCGGGAACCCGTGGAGATTCCAGAGGCGGACCGGGTCCGCGAATTCCTGGGAGAGTTCGAACCCGTCCAGCCTGTCTTTCGGGCTTCGCAGCCGGTCGCACAGGGGGTGGCCGTGCTGGAGGGCAGCATGTACAGCTACTTCCGCTATCAGTTGCACCGCGCGGCCCGCAATGCGCTCGCCGTGCATGCCGAGGCGGCTGCCGATTTCGAGCGGCTCTTCGGCCGGAAGTACGGAACGGTCGAGGCGTTTCGGCTGGACGATGCCGAGATTGTTCTGGTCATGGCGGGGTCATTTTCGACCAAGGCCAAAGCGGCGATCGAGCGGTGGCGGAGCCAGGGGCGGAAAGTGGGCTTCTTGAGGCTGCGGATGATCCGCCCGTACCCTGCGGCCGAGATCGCCGCGGCTCTTTCCGGCCGGCGCGCGGTGGGCGTGATCGATCAGAATCTTTCTCCGGGACTGGGAGGGATTCTGTTCCAGGAACTGGCGGGCGCCCTGGCCGAGACCCGCGATCGACCGCCGATCCTGCGATCGTTCATCGGCGGTCTGGGAGGGAAGGACATCAGCCCGGCGGAATTTGACCACGTGCTCGCGGTGCTCGACGCCGCCCGCCCCGCCGAGGGCCTCGTCGAGCCCGAGCTGCTGTTCACCCGCGCGGAGTGGGAGCAGGCGCGGAATCGCCTGGCGCTGGCGGGGAAGTCGTTGGATAAGGAGAAGCTGTGAAAGTTGCCCGCGAATTCTACAAAAGCCCCAAAGACATCCCGCTCGACGAATACCTGACCCCCGGTTCGCCGCTGTGCGCGGGGTGCGGCGGTCTGACGACGCTGCGGCTGATGCACAAGGTGCTCGGGGAAAACGTGGTCATCGTCAACGCCGCCGGCTGCATGACGCTGCTGGCGGTATATCCCTTTACGCCGCTCAAATCGTCGTGGCTGTACACAACCATGGCCAGTGCCCCGGCCGGAGCGCAAGGGGTGCGGGATGCGCTCGACATACTTCGAGAAAAGGGGCGACTGCCTCCCGAAGAGGACCTCAAGGTGCTGGTCCTGGCGGGAGACGGTTCGACCGACGACATGGGGCTCTCCTCGACTTCGGGCGCGATTCACCGCGGTCTCGACTTCTGGTACCTGTGCTACGACAACGAGGCCTACGGAAACACCGGCTTCCAGTTGTCGAGCGCATCCCCTGAGGCCTCGCGCACCAGCACGACGACCGACGTCTGGCGACAACGGAAGAAGGACATCTTCGAGATCTGGCGGGCCCATCACCCGCCGTATGTCGCAACCGTTTCGGCTCACGAGGCGGTCGATCTGGCGGAGAAAGTCCACCGCGCGCTGGCGATCCGCGGACCGAAACTCTTCCTGTCGCTGGCGGTCTGCCCCACCGGCTGGGGCTTCGAGCCCGAACTGGGGGACGAGCTGGCCCATCTGGCGGTCGAAACGGGCGTCTGGCCGCTCAAAGAGGCAGTCGGCGGCAAGGTGCGGCACACGTACATCCCCAACCGCTTTCGCCCGGTCGCGGAATACCTGGAGCCGCAGCGGCGCTTCCGGCACCTGTTCCACCCGCAGCGCAATGAGGCGGAACTGGCAAAGATCCAGGCCGAAGTCGATGCCTACTGGGCGAACGTACGCGTCCAGGAGTCCCGTCAATCATAGGAAATACCCCATGGCCGGCACGTTTGAGTTCGAGCGTTTCTGCGATGATCTGGGTCCTGCGAAGGTTGTGCACCTTTACGACCCTCCCACCGGGCTGCGCGGGATTGTCGTGATCGACAATGTGGCGTGCGGCCCATCGATCGGCGGAATTCGCGTGGCGCCCGATGTGACGACCGAAGAGGTGTTTCGACTGGCGCGTGCCATGACGTGCAAGAATGCCGCGGCCGGTCTCCCACACGGCGGCGGGAAAGCGGCGATCATCGCTGATCCGAAGGGGACGCAAAAACCCCGCTTGATCCGTGCTTTCGCCCGCGCCATCCGCGATCTCGTTGAGTACATTCCGGGTCCCGACATGGGGACCGACGAATCGTGCATGGCGTGGATCTTCGACGAGATCGGGCGGGCAGTCGGTCTGCCCCGCGTCCTGGGCGGGATTCCTCTCGACGAAATCGGCGCAACCGGCTACGGTTTGGCTCAATGTGCCGAGGTTGCCGCGCCGTTCTGCAATTTGAAACTTTCCGGAGCGAAGGTCGCCATCGAAGGCTTTGGCAATGTGGGACGGCACGCGGCACGGTTCCTGGAGGAACTGAGGGCCAGACTCGTTGCCGCCAGCGACACCGGCGGAGCCGTTTACGATCCACAGGGGATCCCGGTCGCCGAACTCACCCAGGTCAAGCGCCGGTCGGGTTCTGTGGCAGCCTGGTCGAGGGGGACGCGGATCTCGCAGGCGGACCTGCTCACTGTCCCCTGCGACATCCTTGTCCCCGCCGCGCGTCCCGACTGTATCAATGCCGACAACGCCCGCTCCATTCAGGCCCGCCTGATCCTGCAGGGAGCCAATATTCCCGCGACGCCCGACGCCGAATCGATTCTGCACCGGCGGGGCGTGGTCCTGGTACCCGATTTCATCGCCAACGCCGGGGGCGTCATCTGCGCGGCCGTGGAGTATCACGGCGGGACGCAGACCGCGGCGCTCGCTCAGATCGCCGAGAAAATCCGCGGCAACTCGCAGGAAGTTCTCCGCCGCAGCCACGACGAAAAGATTGAGCCGCGCCGCGCCGCCCTGGACCTGGCCCGCGAACGAGTCCGCACTGCGATGGCGCTGCGGGGGGCGAGCTGAAGGGCTCAATGCCGGATCATCATGACGAATTCACCCGCCGAAAAGCCTGGCATGCCGAACGACCTGCGCGCGATCTTCCGCCCCCGATCGGTGGCGGTAATCGGAGCGGGCCGCGACCCGACGACGATTTCGGGGCGCCTCTTCCGCAATCTGCTTGAGTCGTTCCGGGGGCCGGTCTATCCCGTCAACCCGAAGGCCGACGAGATCTGCTCGATTCGAACGTTTCCGACCGTGCTCGACATTCCCGCTCCGGTGGACCTCGCCTTTATCGCCGTGCCTGCGGCCCATTCCCTGGCGGCCGTCAGGCAATGCATCGAGAAGAAGGTCCGGGGCCTGGTCGTCATTACCGCCGGGTTCTCGGAAACGGGCGAAGCCGGAAAGCGCCTGGAGCGCGAGCTGCTCGAACTCGTCCGGGCCGCGGGGATTCGCACGATCGGCCCGAACTGCTTCGGCGTCTTCAACACCGATCCCGCGGTACAGCTTCAGGGGACCTTCGCCCCCTCCGCCGTCGCGTGTGGCAACGTGGGCATCTGCACGCAAAGCGGTGCGCTGGGAGTCGTGATCCCCGACTATCTGCGGCACTGGAACCTGGGCGCCTCGACGTTCGCCTCGATCGGGAACAAGGCCGATGTCAGCGAGAACGATCTCCTCGACTACTGGCGCAACGACCCGGCCACAGCCGTCGTCGCGCTGTATCTGGAATCATTCCGGGATGCCGGTGAGTTCCGCCGGCGGGCGGGCGAGTTCACACCGCACAAACCGATCGTGGCCCTCAAAGCCGCACGGACCCGCGTCGGCGCCCGGGCGGCGAGCAGTCACACTGCGGCCCTGGCCGGCCCCGATCGAGCGGCGGAGGCCCTGTTCCGGCAGGCGGGCGTGGTGCGCGTCGATCAACTGCAGGAGCTGTTTGGCGTCACGGCCCTCCTGGCCAATCAGCCGCTCCCCCGCGGCCGCAGCGTCGCCATCGTGACGAACGCCGGCGGGCCGGGAATTCTCTGTGCCGACGCCCTTGCCGCGCATGGCCTGATGCTCCCCGAATTCACTCTCGAACTGCAGACGGAGCTGCGCCGCTTCGTGCGGCCGGAAGCTTCCGTGCGAAACCCGGTCGATCTCGTCGCCACAATCGACGCCGGCGAATTCCGGCAGTGCCTCGAACTGCTGATGGACAGCCGCGAGATCGATGCCGTCGTTACGATCTACGTTCCTCGCGAGCCCGGAACATCCGGGGAGGTGGCGCGCGCGGTCCGGGAGGTGACGGCGGCGCGGGGGAGCGCCAAAACCTCGCTGGCGGTGTTCATGCAGACGGAGGGTGTTCCAGCCGAGCTTGCCGACGCGACGACCCGCATCCCGGGTTACCAGTACCCGGAAGCCGCCGCCGGCGCACTGGCGCATGCTGTGACGTATGCCGAGCGCCGCGCTCGCCCCGTCGGCCGGATCGTTGAGTTTCCCGAAATCCGGCGGGATGCCTGCCGCCGGATCGTGGACGGCGCCTTGACCTGGTCCGGACCCACCAATGGGTGGTTGCACACCCGGGAAGTGCAGGAGCTGCTGGTGGCGATC
Organism: Deltaproteobacteria bacterium; assembly: GCA_050257335.1. GTDB lineage: Bacteria > Planctomycetota > Planctomycetia > Planctomycetales > Planctomycetaceae > JACQFH01. The sequence continues at coordinate 5,850 of JBLMWR010000034.1, forward strand.
GGTCTGCGTCTCCCCCGCTGGAAAATTGCGGCCTCCGCCGACGAAGCTGTCGCTGTCGCCGACGAGTGGGAGACGCCGGTCGTCGTCAAGGTCGTCTCACCGACGGTCCTGCATAAGACCGAGGTGGGTGGCGTGGCCGTCAATGTCGCCGGAGCCGATGCGGTGCGCCGCGCTTTCCAGAAGGTGACGCTCGCCGTTCCCGAGGCCAAGTCTGCTCTCGTTCAGGAATTCATTCCCGGCGGTCACGAGACGTTCATCGGCGTTTCCCGCGACCGGCAGTTCGGTCACCTGGTGGCCTTCGGCTGCGGCGGAACGGCGGTTGAATTGCTCGACGACGTGGCCTGCCGGCTCCATCCCCTTTCGGACGTTGACGCCGGCGAGATGATCCATGGTTTGCGCACTACGCCGCTGCTTACCGGATATCGCGGCCAGCCTGCGGCCGACCTCACGGCCCTGAAGGAGACCCTGCTGCGCGTCTCGGCCCTCCTGACCATTGCGCCCGAGATCGCGGAAATTGACCTCAACCCCGTCAAGGTTTTCCCCGCGGGAAACGGCGTCTGCGTGCTGGACGCCCGGATTCGCGTCGGCTGTTTCGGCCCCTGACGGGCACCACCCCGCTCACGACGCCTTCTGGACCTTCGCCAGCAGCGTCTCGACCAGTTCGATTTCGCTTTTCATCTGCTCCTTATAGGCCCGGATGTCCGTATGAGCTATCTCCACGCGGTCTCCCTTCAACGCCGTCTCGAGGACCCGCACAAGATAGTTCTTTTCGTCCGCGGTGAGCACGAGCTGAATGTCTGGCATCGGATTCTTTCCTGTTCTGGTTTCTGCCACTCCTTCCGTTTTGTACTCAGGGTCCTCCAGCGGAGTCAACCGTGCCGGGGTCGGGGGGGCACCCATCAGGTACATTCGTTAAGCGGGGCTGGGGCATGCCTGGCCCCTGAACTGCGGCTGCCCCCGTTCGTCACTGGTAGACATGATTTGGGCCTCCGGAACATGGTGACAGTTTGACTGGGATCCCGAAACCCGACCAGGGGGCTGACAATCCTTCTTGTATTCGACATCGAGACAGGAAGGTTAAAGCTCCGGGAATGTGCCATTCGCACCGCCGGAGCTGCCATAGCCAAATAAAAAACCCTTTGGCACCCGCGTGGTGCAAAAGGGCCTTCACAGCCGAACTGGTCGTGGACCCCTCACGGGCCCGCGATAATCGCATTTCTTATATAAGCGATACCGACGTGTCAAGCGATGGTGAACTCGGGTGCCGACGCGGGACGCATCCGTTGCGCGGGGTGGCGTGGTCCGGACGTTCAGCGGGCGATAAGAGAGTCGGGTGGCCCGGTGGGCACCGATGCGATGCGCGTTGGTTCGGATTCCGGCTTGATCTCAGGATTTTGGATTTTCATCCGCGGTGCCTCAGGCATTACTCTGGACCGAGCCGATGTCCACTGGCTGTTGCCGGCGCCCCCACTTCCCCGGAGCGGCGCCGAAATATCCGGGGATCAGTCGGGCGCAGTATTCGCAGCAGCCGTCCCGGATATGGTACTCCCCCAGCGAATACCAGTCCCGCTCGATCAGCAGCTTGCCGCAACCGGGGCACCAAGTGCTCTGCCGCTTCACGTCGCTGACGTTCCCGGTGTATACGAATTTCAGCCCGGCCGTCAGTGCCGCGTCGCGAGCGGCGATCAGCGTCTCGGGGGGCGTCGGCGGCCGGTTCATCAGTCGAAAATCGGGATGGAACGCCGAGAAGTGCAACGGGACCTCATCGCCCAGCTCTCTGAGAATCCAGTCGCACATCGTGCGGATGAGCGCCGGATCATCGTTTTCCTGCGGGATGACGAGGTTGGTGATCTCCAGCCACACCGCGCTCTCGTGCTTCAGCCATCGCAGCGTGTCGAGCACCGGCTCCATGTGCGACAGGGTCAATTGCCGGTAGAACTCTTCTGTGAAGCCCTTCAAATCGACGTTCGTGGCATCCATGAGCTCGAAGAATTCCCGGCGGGGTTCGGGATTGATGTACCCGGCCGTCACTGCCACGGTCTTGATGCCGCGCTCGCGGCAGGCGCGGGCCGTGTCGAGCGCGTATTCCGCCCAGATGACCGGGTCGTTGTACGTAAAGGCCACGCTGCGGCAGCCGGCCCGGCGGGCCGCCTCGGCAATCTGTTCGGGCCCCGCGACCGCGCTCAGCAACTCGATCTCGCGCGATTTCGAGATCGACCAGTTCTGGCAGAACTTGCAGCCCAGGTTGCAGCCCGCCGTGCCGAACGACAACACGCTCGTGCCGGGATAGAAATGATTCAGCGGCTTTTTTTCGATCGGGTCGATGCAGAACCCGGTGCTGCGACCGTAAGTGCTGAGGACCATTTCGCCGTCGCGATTCTCGCGGACGAAGCAAAAGCCGCGATCGCCC
>JBLMWR010000035.1:0-15178 GCA_050257335.1 Deltaproteobacteria bacterium
CCCCCACACCCCAAAACCCTCTCCCGCGTGGGTAGTGGGGATAAAAACGACAATAGCCCTCCGCCAGGCGGGAGGAGGGACAATCGACTTCATTCGCCGCCCGGAAAGTGCGAGGATGCCACCAAAGGGACGGGAAGAGGAAATTATCACGCAAAGGCGCAAAGAATTCCGCTCACCTGCATTCTTCGAGGGACCGCCGCGTTTGCAGGGACGCGCTTTCTCTCTTCCTTCCTTTGCGCCTTTGCGCCTTTGCGTGAATGTTTTTCGTTGTCGCCAAATTCCTTTACGGCACGCGACGCAGGCTGCGTCGTTCATGTGTCGTCGATGGTTCACCTTTGGCCGCGTGATGTATCGTTCTTGTCCTTCGGCTGGTCGTCGGGGCTCAGCGGTACCTCGACCGCCGTCGACTCACCGGCTTTCACTGTAATCTTCTGGCTGCTCTGCAGGTCGCCGGCAGGATGCGCCACTTCGAGGCGGTATTCGCCGGGGGGAACGTTGCTCAGCCGGAACGTTCCGTCCGCCCCCGTCACCTGAAACCAGGGGTGATCGAACACGTACACCCACGACCGCATCGCACCGTGGAACACGCACCCGACCCGGTACGGCTGGCGAATCCCCCCGGCGGACGGAAACGGCTGGAGGTGCTCGCCGCCGGGCTGCATGTTCACGTTGAAACTCTGCCGGGCGTGGCTCGCCTGGACGTTATGGATCTGGGGATCGCTGTTGGTGAATTTGACCCGGTCCCCCGCGCGGATGGCGATCGTTTCCGGCGTGAACTGAAAGTCCTTCTGGTCGATGGTCGCCGTCTGCGGCTCGCGGGCTGCGTCGGGACCTTTGAGACCCTTGCGGCTGATGGCGACGACCGCCTCGGCCAGATCGCCTGTTGCGGGATTCTTGATGTAGTACCGCCCCAGCCGCCACGGCCGCTTCGGATCGCTCTTGTAAACGACCTTTCCCGTGATCGTCCCGGTGCCGGGAGCGTTCGTCTCGGCAGACGGGGAAGCCGCTGCACGAGGCGCGGCAGCCTCGTCGGCGAGAACCAGCCCTGACGCCGGAGCCGTCGCCAGAACGAGCGCAAGAACATGCAGACGATTGACGATCATGGCCATCACCCCGGAGTTGATCCGCAGGCGCCTGTATACATTCGGCCAACTCCCGACGCAATCAAGGGTGAAGGCGCGCAGGTGCCACCCTGAAATGGGGGTGGACAACGGGCCGCGGGGTCAAAGCGGCTGCAACCCGATCGAGCCCAGCGGCCGATCCCGATCAGAGCTCGCGGTCGGTCGGGTCAAAGAACCAGACTTGGGGTCCCGGGCCGAACCAGAAGCTCGGGAACGGCAGCTCGTCTCCAATGTTCGGTAGACCGAGAGCATGCAGCAGATGCATCCGCTCGGCGGGCTGCAGATCCTTTTCGGCCAGGATGGACTTGCGGATTTCTTCCCGCGTTCCTTCAAACACGTGCTTTCGGGTCTTTCCCTCCTTATCGAGGTACTGCACTTCGACCCGGAACTTATCATCCCCCGTTTTTTTCAGGGTCAGCGAGTCGAAGTTCTCCCACTCCGAACCGGGCGCAGGCTCGCCGTGGAGCCTCCGCATCATCCGCCTGGGGCCGCCGAACCGGTGCGGCGGCCCTTCTGCGACCGGGAGCCAGCCGCGCAGATTGGGCATCTCCGCTTCGCCCAGCTTGATCTGCGCCTTCTCGAGTTTGCCGTCGTGAAGAAACCCCACCGCGACTTCGCGTCCCGGCTTGTCGGACTGCACCAGTTTGGCCAACTGTTCTGCGGAGAACAGCTTTTGATCGTCGTACGTCGCCAGAATGTCGTGGACCTTGATGCCCGCCGCGGCGGCGGGAGAGTCCTCGGCAAGCTCCTCCACGATCAGCCCCTGTTCGGGGCTGAGATGGCCGCGCACGTTGGCGGCCAGGGCCGGGTGAACCGAGCTGACATATACGCCGAGAAAGGCGTGTGTGGCGTGGTGCGCAGGAGCCCCGCTCTTCTTGGGCGCATCATCTGCGGCCTGGGAATGAGCCGACAACGCCGCGATCTCGACAACCAGGGCGATTTTGGCAAGAGTCTTCATCACTTGTTCTCCGTGCAGATGGGAATCAGGGAAAGTCACCACGAGCCGGCGACGCTGCAGCCTAATCCCGATGCGGCGCGAGCCTTCGTGCGGATCAAACGGGAGGGCGCACCGCCAATTCAGCCTCAATCCAGGCGCGGGCCTCGGCGGCCTGGCTGCGGTCGAAATAGCGAATCTTGGCGGTCGTGAACGGCTTGCAGAAAACGGCCATCCCGTGTTCCCAGGTCTTCTCCCCGACCATCGCCAAGCGCTCGATGTGGTTGAAATGCTTCAAATCGAATTTGATGTCCTGCCACAGCGCCCCCGCCTCCCAGCCGTGGAAATCGTGCATCTCGAACAGGATGCGAATTTTGCCGCGCTTCCGGATCAGCCGCTCCGTTTCGGGAACGAAGCGCTCGTAGTCGGCTTTCGTGAGCTTTCCGCTCGCTTTAACGTTCAGAATTCTGCCATCCCCCTCTTCGTGGAATTCAACGGCCATGCCGCACCTCCTTCGTTCTCGTTGAGATAGGTTTCTCAGAACCGCCGATACGCCGGCGCCGCTGAAGCCGCCTGACGACGACGGCGTAAGGCTCGTCTTCAGTGGCCCGCGAGTTTTATCGAAGGACGACAATTTCGTCTCGCAACGCCTGCACATGCTCCAGAGGCAACACGGCCGCAAGGGCCAGTTGCTTGTAGTAGTACCGCGAGACGGTTCCGCGGAGTACAACAACGCCGGCTCTCACAAAGCCTCGCACGCGGCGAACCTGCCGATGCCCGCTGGCTCGCAATGCATCGCGCACAGTAACAGCCAACCGGACATCGGCGGTGATTCTTGCGAACCGGGACGGAGTCTCGCTGGCACGGCCCGGGGCCGCCGCCTCACGCTCCTGATGTTCGATGGCGCTCGTGAGACAGGACAAGTTCACCATGACGAAGGTCCCCCGCCGCAGAAACACAGCTCAATCCGTTGAGTCGCCAGACGACGCCCAATCCAACAAAAAAGCCCTTCCGCGCGGCATCCGCACAGAAGGGCTTTCACAACCCAGTTCGAACTGCCCGGTCATGAGCAGCATTCAACAACGATGTTAAGACCGACGCAACGAATTGCAAGGCCAAAAACCAGGCTTACGGAAACGTAATTGTCCTTCTCCCCTGCGATGCCCGCCGCCGGACGCACGTTCCCCGGGCTGCGAGTGCGCCCAAGACGCAGGCTTACACGGACTGCAATTGACAGTGTTCCGGATTTCCGCTAATGAGCCACTCCTCTCACTCCATTTTGCGCGGTCGTTTTCGGACGTCCGCCGCGACTCAAAACTCTCAGCTCCCTCATCTCGAATCCCGGTGTGCTTCTCGGTTCATGGGAACCGCAGGTCGTCTTTTATGCGATGGCTTCGTGCTGTCTCCCTGGTGCTGGCGGTCTTTTGGGCCGCTGGAGACGTTGCCGTATTCCAGCCACCGATCCGTGCCGACGCGCGCGCGAAGCCGACGGAGCCCGAGGAAGCCATCGAAAGCGAAGATCTGACTCGGCCGAGACGCCCGTCGGCTTATCGTAAGGCCGCCAATTTCCGCCGTCGCCTTTCCGCAACTCCGTCGGCCGCCCCCACCAGAGACAAAGTCGTAGCGCCGGACTCACTCCCGGTTCCTGACGAGATGAGACCAGCTTTGCCGGATTCGGCGTTCGAAGATCCGGCGGAAGCGGCGGCGGCGGGCGTTCCCGACGAGGAGGCCGATCCGCGGCCGTCCTTCGTGATGCCGCGCAGCCGCGTTGAAGAACCGGGCCCTGCGCAATTGGCATTCAACGAAACTGTCGCCCCGCAGGAAGCCGTTCCGGACGAAGACTGGCGCAAGCAGCTCGACATCCAGCGGCAGAAAATTGAAATCCTCGAAAAAATGGTGCGGCTCACGGCCGAGCAGGTCAAACAGCAGGGGCCTTCGCTGGAGGAACTGCAAGCGCAGATGGCCAGTCTGGAAGCGCGTTCGAAACAGGCCGCCGATCGTGATCAGCAACTGGCCGACGGCCTGGACAATCTGAACGATCATCTCGACGCCGCCTGGCGTTACGGCCCGCAGTTGCCCAGCCAGTTGAAGGAATGGTTTCTGCCCGGGGGGACCAACGAAACCCCGCTGGCCATTTACGGCTCGATCGTGCAGAACTACAGCCAGGTCAACGGCCAGCCCGGGCAATTTGACGCCGGGACCATTTCTCCCTACTTTCTGCTGCAGTTGAACAACCGGTTCCTGCTGGAGTCGGTGGTCGATCTCGGCGCCGATGGAACCGTCGGCATCAGTCAGATTCAGATGGACTGGACCGTGTCCGATGCCGTGACCGTGGTCGTCGGGCGCTACCTGACGCCGATCGGCTTCTTCAACGAGCGGCTCAATCACGAATGGATCAACAAACTGACGGATACGCCGCTGATGTACAATCAGGTCTCTCCGCTGCTTTCCACGAACGGCATGCAGGTCCGCGGTTCGCGGTACATTTTTGGCTCGCCGGTAAAACTCGAGTACTCGCTGTACGGGGGCAACAGCGCCTCGCTCGGAACCGCCCCCGACACCCCGCCGAATCAGCAAGTTACCGACCTGATGGCCATCACCGGGGCGGCCGGTCCCTTCACCGCCATCGGCGGGCGGCTCGGGCTGTGGATCCCCGCGCTGGGGCTTAATTTCGGGATGTCCGGCTATTCGCAGGGAGCGTATACTCCCGCGGCCAGCGACCGCTTCCAGCTCTACGGTTTCGACGCCAGCTACCACTACGGCAACTGGGATGCCCGACTCGAGTTTGCCCAGAATTTCCAGCAGGCAAATACCTACCTTGGCAACAACATCCGCCGGACCGGCATGTACGCCCAATTGGCCTACCGGGACTACCAGAACCGCAGTCCGATCCTGGCGAGCATCGAACTTCTCGGCCGCTTCAGTCTGGCCCGTTTTTCGGGGATTGATCCGACGCAGATCGACTTGACCGCATTTGCCCCCGGAACGGCCCCCGTGGACCGCAATCAATATAACCTGGGCATCAATTACTACCTCTACCCCTCGATGGTCGTCAAATTCGCCTACGAGTGGAATCCGGCGCTGGGTGGCATCGCCCTGAATGACGATACCTTCATGTCACAATTCGTCTGGGCCTTCTGACACGGGAGATCCGGACGTGGAGAACGCGTCGATGAATGTGACAAAATCCCGGTTTCTGTGCGTCTGCCTGCTGCTGGCGGCTGGAATGGCGGCGGCGGCCGGCTGCTCCAATACGGCGATCAACGTTGCGAATCGTCCCGCGCCGCTTCGCCAACCCCCGGCGGAGGTCACCGATGAAGATTCCTCCGCCAGCTACGAAGACAGCCTGACGGGCGGACAGGTCTTTGCCATGTACTGTCAACAGTGCCATAACCCGCGTCCGATTGCCGAACGTCCGTTCGCGAATTTCAAGAACGTCGCTGCGCACATGCGGGTGCGGGCCAATCTGACGGGGAAGGAATATGCCAAACTGATGGAGTTCTTCCGCCGCTTCCACGATGTGCCGGACCCGAATCCCCCCGACGAGCCCCCGCCCAAGCGGTTCATTTTCAACCAGCCCATCCCCGAGCTGCAGAAAGACGCGCCGACCCCGAAGGCCATGCCGCCCGTTCCCACGGCCGTGCCGGAAGAATAAGCCTGCGTCGGAAAGGGCGTTGCGGGTGCATCCGCTTTCCGGGGGGTGGCTGGCTGGCAGTCCGTTCCCTCCCCCTCGATGGGGGAGGGTTAGGGTGGAGAGCCACGAGACGCTCGCCCCCCCACCCCTACCCTCCCCCACGAAGGGGGGGAGGGAGAAAAGGACGCGCAGAGCACGCGAATCCAGCAATGGCCCCCCGCTCAACGGATGCAACCGGGTGTCGCCGCGGTGCGCTCAGTTCGCCTTTTTCGGCGGCTGTTTTTTCACCATTTCCTTCTCGAGCTCGTTCCAGCGCTGCTCGAGCTCGCGAAATGACTTTTCGAAGTCGGATTCCGCGACCGGCCCCTTCTTGACCAGAGTCCTGGGCCCGAACGACCGGAGATAGGCCACGAGGTCGCGAGCCTGGGCGTCGGTGATCCGCCCGCGGTTGGCGGGCATGAGGTTTCCCTTGCCGTCCATGATGCTCACGGCAAGCTGGGGATCGGTGTGCTGCATCTGCCAGGTGGAGTTCGTGAAATCGGGAATGGGGGGCATTTGCGCCCGCAGAATCGTTCCCGTTCCGTCGGGACCGTGGCAGACGATACAGTATTGTCGAAAGAGACCGGCCCCGACGCGGATCCGCGCCGCGACATCGGCGGAGGCCGTCAGGCGCGGTTCGTCACCGGTCGCAGCTGGCGGGAGAGCAACGTCCGGCAACCGGGCCGGACCGGGAGCCACCGCGGCCCCGGCGGCGACGACGGGAGCTTCCGGCCCGGGTGCCTTCGGCCCTTCCACCGCGATCACCTGTTGCCCCCCGTCGAACGCCCTGACCAGGGCGACCATCTTCTGGACGTCAACGCTTCCCAGTTTGTCCTTCATGGGGAGCATGAACTTGCCCTTGCCCTCCAGAATGGAATGCGCCAGATCCGCGTCGCTCCGGGATTTTTGCCAGGGGCTCCCCGTGAAATCGGGAAGTTCCTTCATGGCCATGCGGACGGCGTTGTTTCCACGGCCGTTGCTGTCGTGGCAGGCAAAGCAATACGTCCGGTACACGTCTTCAGCGGTGACATTCGCTGCCACGGGAAGCGCCGCGGGCGTACCCGGCGCTCCCGGTGCCGGAGTCCGCCGGTGGGTGAAAGTCCGCACGTAAACGGCCAGTTCCAGAATCTGCCGGGGGGTCAGCTTCCGGCGAAAGGACGGCATCAGGGGGAGGGCGCCGTAATCGATCTGATTGACGATCGCCACGTCCGTCTGTGCGGCCTGCCAGGCCAGGCTCGTAAAGTCGGGAATCAGCGGCAACACCTTGCGAATGACGTTGCCGGTGCCGTCTTCCCCATGGCACGCCGCACAGTTTTCCTTGAAGCGCAAGGCGACGTCCTGCAAGCGCAGCGGCGCGGAGCCCGGTTCGGCCGGCCGGACCTGCGCCCTTTGCAACAATCGAACGTGCAGGATCGCGGACCAGCGGTCGGCGCGCGAAAGCTGCGCGGCATGCGCCGGCATGTTCCCCTGGCCGTAGGTCAGAACGTGAAACATCTGTCCGTCCTTCATCGCCAGGGCTCTCTCCCCCATCAGAGAGGCGGGCTGGGGAAAGCCGCGCTGCGTGACGGGCGCGTTGCCGAAGCCGGCGGGACCGTGACAGACCTGGCAGAAATTGGCGAAGACCGCGCTGCCCCGCTCCAGCCGCGCCGCGTCCTCCCCGGAAAACGGGTTATTGAGCTCCTCGCCGGCGCGAACCGCATCGACCGGAGTGGCTTCATAGTGCAGCGGCATTTGGCCGCGGGCGATTGTTCCCGCCGGAGGCGTACGCAGTGTCAACCGGTCAGGGAAGTTGGGATTCGGCGCGAACGAGTCGAACGCCACGCGCTGCGCCATCTGAGCTTCCGGTACGAATTCATAATAGGGCCGGCTCATATCCCTGGGGGGCAGGAACCGGGCGACGGCGAAGGTGGCGATGCAGGCCACAAGCAGAAGCAGATTGAACAGGGCGCGGCGACTCAAGAGCGCGGGCCCTCCCCGGTCGTCTCACGACACTCGACCTGAAATTCCCGAAGCGCCTGTTGCACCTCGGCGGCGGTCGCCGGTGCGGAGACGATCATGGCAAAGCGATCGTCAGTGATTCCTTCCGCCGGCAGGAACTTCCGCCGCCCCGGATACAGCCCGCAACGCACCAGGAGCGCGCCCACGACGCTGAACCCGGCCAGCAGTACCATGCTTTCGAAAGCCACCGGGACGAATGCCGGAAGGGAATTCCAGGGGCGACCCCCGACGTTGAGCGGCCAGCTTTGCGTGCTTGTCCAGAATTGCAGCCAGAATGCCAGCACCAGCCCTGCCGCCCCTCCCGCGAAACAGGCCACGGGCAGCCGCGAGCGGCGCTGACCCAGCAATTCTTCAACACTGTGCAGGGCGTACGGGGCGTAGATGTCGGCCACCGTCCAGTTCCGTGCCTGGATGACGGCGGCCGCCCGGCGGATTTGCGATTCGTCCGTGAATCCGGCGACGAGGATCTCCCGCGTCATGGGCGCCCCTCCCCCCGCTCTTCCACGACGACCGCCTTGACTTCGGCCATGGCGACGACCGGGAGCAGGCGGCAGAACAGGAGGAAGCAGGTGAAGAACAATCCGAAGCTGCCCAGCAGCGTGGCCAGTTCGATCTGCGTTGGAACATAATCGCTCCATGCCGACGGCAGAAAATCGCGCTCCAGCGCACCGACCACGATCACAAACCGTTCGAACCACATCCCCACGTTGACCAGGACGGCAATGACGAACACGGCGGCAAACCGCCGCCACACGCTCGGGAACCAGAATATTTGGGGGATGACCACGTTGCAGGCCACCATGATGGCGTACGCCCAGCCGAGCGGCCCGAAGGCCCGGTTCAGAAAGGTGAACGACTCGTAGCCGTTCCCCCCGTACAGGGCGGTGAAGAATTCAATTCCGTAGGCCAGCCCCACCAGGCAGCTTGTCGCCAGCACCAGCCTGCACATGGCGTCGATGTGGCGCGCTGTCAGGTAGTCTTCCAGATGCATCGTCTTGCGGGCCACCAGCATCAGCGTCAGCACCATCGCCAGGCCCGAAAAGATCGCGCCGGTCACGAAGTACGGCGGAAAAATCGTGGCATGCCAGCCGGGAAGCAGCGCCGCGGCGAAATCCGCGCTCACCACGGAATGCACCGAAACCACCAGCGGCGTCGCCAGGCCGGCCAGAAGCAGATAGACGACCTCGTACCGCATCCACGTGCGGGACGAGCCGTTCCAGCCGAGGCTGAAGAACGAGACCAGGCCGCGATACCACCCCGGTCGCAGCCGGTCGCGCAGAGTCGCCAGATCGGGGACGAGCCCCACGTACCAGAAGATGAGGGAGATCGCGAAATACGTGCTGATGGCGAAGAAGTCCCAGACCAGCGGCGACAGAAAATTGATCCACAGGGGGCCCCGCGTGTTGGGGTACGGGACGAGCCAGTAAAAGAGCCAGGGCCGCCCCATGTGAATGACCGGATACAGTCCCGCGCACAGCACCGCAAACAGGGTCATGGCTTCGGCCGAACGGTTGACCGAAGTCCGCCACTTTTGCCGGAACAAATACAGCACCGCCGAGATCAGGGTCCCCGCATGGCCGATCCCGATCCAGAAGACGAAGTTGACGATGGCAAAGCCCCAGCCGACGGTGCGGTTCAGTCCCCACGTTCCGATGCCCGTCCGTAACTGATATGAGACGGCGGCGACCCCCACCATCAGGGCCGCAAACGCCGCAAAGAACGCCACCCACCACCACACTCCGGCCCGGCGCTGGAGGGGCGTGCAGATGTCGGCCGTCACCCGGGCCGGGGTCTTTTCACCGGCAATCAGGGGCGGGTGCATCGGCGATGTGGCAACGCTAGCCATGCGCCTGCTCCCCTTCGGCTTCGCCGCGATTGCGCACGACGGCGAGATAACTCACCGCGGGGCGGACATTCAGCTCTTCGAGAACGCGGTAACTGCGCGGCCCGGCGGTCAACCGCGAAACGCGGCTGGCCGGGTCGTTCAGATCGCCGAACACGATCGCCTGCGCCGGACACGACTGCTGGCATGCCGTCTGCACGGCTCCGTCGGCGACCGGCACGGCACGCCCGCCGGCCTCGACCCGCGCGGCTTCGATCCGCTGGACGCAGAACGTGCATTTTTCCATCACTCCGCGAGACCGCACGGTCACATCGGGGTTGAGCACCAGGTTCTGGAGAACATCGTCGTGCGCGTAATCGAACCAGTTGAAGCGACGGACCTTGTAGGGACAATTGTTGGCGCAATACCGCGTCCCGACACAGCGATTATAAACCTGCTGGTTGAGTCCGTCCTCGCTGTGAACCGTGGCAAGCACGGGGCAGACCGCCTCGCACGGCGCATTGCCGCAATGCTGGCACAGCATCGGCTGGTGGGCGACGTCCACGCCGCCGTCACCGTCGGTGTAATAGCGGTCGATCCGGATCCAGTACATTTCGCGATGCCGCAGGACTTCATCGCGGCCCACAACCGGGATATTGTTTTCCGCCTGGCAGGCCACGACGCAGGCGGAGCAGCCGTTGCAGGCGTTCAGGTCGATGGCCATCCCCCATTTCGGCCCGGTCACGGGGTGGTCCTCGGGCCAGAGGTCTTCGTGCCGCACTTCTGCCGCAGGTCCGGCTTTCGCGTCCCGCTCCTTGTCGATCGCCGCCAGCGTTGTTTCGCGAATGACCGGGCGGCGTTCCTGACCGGGAAGGGCCAGATGGGCGGGGACGGCGAGCAGGTCGTAACTTTGCGTCATCGCCAGCGGCTGCCGCCGCCCCGTTTTCGTCAGCCGCACGCCTTCGCGAGCGCAGTGCAGGCTCCCGTCCAGCCAGGTGAGCAGGTCGGCGGCATTTTTTCCCACCCGGCCGTCGGGCCCCAGCGTCGCGCCCGCCTGGTACCAGTGCGGGCCAACGCGGGCAAAGCGTTCGCTCAAGCGGCTCCCATACCCCAGCGACACCGTCACCACCTGATCGTGCTGCCCGCGTTGCACCAGGGCCGGCAGTTCCAGCGTGACGGGCTCGTCGCCCCCGCCGCCGGCTTCCAGACGCACCACGTCGCCGTCAGCAACTCCCAGGCGGATCGCGGCCGCCGGAGAGAGGCCGGCGTAGTTGTCCCACGCGACTTTCGTAATCGGGTCCGGGAGTTCCTGCAGCCAGGGATTGTAAGCATGGCTGGCGTCCGGCATTCCGACTTTGGTGTAGAGCACCAGACTGAACGTTCCTTCCGCCGGAATGGTCGCATGGGGGATGAGGCGGACCGTTTCCATCGCGAAGGGCCGCACCGCCACGGCGCGGGGAGAGACGCGGGCGAACCCGTCGTGCACGGTCGTGTCCCAGAATTCCTGGAAGGTTCCCTTCCCCTGCCACCTCGGAAAGACATTTTGCTCCCATGCGGCCAGCAACAATTCGTAGGCAGATTGCGGCTTCCCCGTCCACGCGGCCAGGCTTTCCAGCGCAGGGCGTGGGCCGTCGAGCGGAGCGAATGCCGGTTGAAGGACGCTGACCAGCCCACTCACAGGCTCGGCATCGCTCCAGGCTTCGAGAGTGTGAGGCACAGGGCAGACATAGCCCGCCAGGCTGGCCGTTTCGTCGAGTCGCTCGGCGAGGCTGACGAACAGCGGCACGCGCCGGAGTGCCTCCGCCAGGGCCTCGCCCCCCGGCAGGTCATGAACGGGATTGCATTGATAAACGAACAACGCGGCCACTTGGCCCGCACCAATTTCGCGCACCAGGCTCTCGAGCTCGGAATCGCTCCCCCCCTGCTGAAGGGACGGCTGTTCCAGGTCGAGGGTCGAACCGTAGTTGCCCAGGACATGGTTCAGAAAGTTGCAGAGGACCTGCTGGTCCACGACCTGACTGTCGCACACGATCAAGCTCCGCTCCCGGTGCTGCCACAGGCGATCGACCAGGTCCGTCAGGAACGCTTCGGCGACAGGCGGCTTGTCGAGGTCGGTCCTTTCAAGATCGATGCCGACTCTTCCCGCCAGCCGCGCGCCCAAGTGACTCATGACCAGACCCATTTCACCCGGACCGACGAGCATCCGCCGGTCGGCCTTGGCGCCGGTGAGCGAGAGCCGCGACTCGAATTGCACGTGGTACGACGGCCGGGCTTCGGGATCGTCGAGTCGCCGGCCGGACTGGTAAGCGGCGGCAAATTCCACCGGTGAAATCCAGCGGCCCAGAAAATCGGCGTCGAAGCTGACGACGGTTTGCGCCTTGTCGAAGTGATATCGCGGCATGACCGGAACACCGTGCGTGCGCGCGTGCGCCGCGGGAATCGCCGCGCCGGAGCGCGGCGCGAGAACGACATGCCGCGCCTCGGGAAGCCCCTCCAGCAGGCGCTGGATCAACGCGGATGTCGTGGGGCTAGTCACGCAACCGGTCAGGAACCGCACGGCTCCCCCCTCTTTCCGAATCTCCTCGAGACGGGTGCGGATGGCCCCATCGACCGAATGCCAGTCGGCCGGTTGTCCCGTGCGGAGGGGCCGTCGCAACCGCTGCTGATCGTACAATCCCAGCAGGGAAGCCTGGCCGGCAGCGCACAGTCCGCCGTGCGACAGCGGATGCTGTGGATTCCCTTCGAGCTTGATGGGCCGGCCATCCCGGACGCGCGCCAGAACGCCGCAACCGGCACTGCAGCCCCCGCACGTCGTGGCATATTCATAGACCCGGCCGGGAACGGTCCCTTCGGGCTGCACGACCGGAGCCAGGGCCTGCTGCACCGGCGCACGTTCGCAACCGCTCAGCGTGACTCCGGCGAAGGCGAACCCCGCCATTTTCAGGAAGTCGCGACGACTGGGAAGCATCTCGGCCGTCTCCGGCGCCGCGGCAGGCTCGCGGCCCGCCGGGATGGCGCCTGCATCCGACGGCTCGTGCGTGGCCGGTAATTGATCTTCAAAGCCCATTCATTCCGTCCCGGTGGTCAATAGTGGCAAACAGCACAGTCGGTCGACGGTCGCAACAGTTTATCCGGCGTCCCGGCACGCTCCGGATGTCGGTGACAATCGACGCACCATCCCATGGACAAGTCCTCGACCTGGCGGACGCGATCCATCGTCTCGACCGGGCCGTGGCAATGTTGGCAATTCACGCCCGAATTCACGTGTGCCTTATGGTCGAAACAGGCATACGCGGGAAGATTGTGCACCTTGACCCACGGAATCGGGTACGGCGAACGAGTCGGGTCCGGTTGAAGCTGGCCGTCCAGTCCCAGGCTGTCATACAGCTTCTGCATCTCGGGCGAGACCACCCGTTTTGGCGTCTGGTTGGTTCGCAGCGCTTCCAAATATTCGTGAAATGTGACGTCCCAGCTCGCCGCGACAACGCGGTGGCAATTCATGCACACGCTGGCGGCTGGAAGCCCGGCATGCCGGCTCTGTTCCGCCCCATAATGGCAATACAGGCAGGCGATCTTCAGGTCACCGGCATGCAGCCGGTGGGAAAACGCGATGGGCTGTTCGGGAGCATACCCCTGCTGGTTGCCGGGCAGCGGATAATTCTGCACCCGGGGAACCAGTTCCACGGCTCCCCAGCCCAGAACTGCCAGCAGTACAACCGTCACCAGGCGGCTTGACAACGCACAGCCTCCCCAAATCGAGGTTGGAGTGTACAGATTCTCCAGCGGCTTCTCAAGCAAACGCGGCCGGCACGTTCGCAGCCCGGTGCATCCGTTACGCGGGGGTGCAGTTCCGTAGGCCCGCCTTCCAGGCCGGCCGTTCGATGCCTTCATGTGCATGCGTGTTGCTTGTTTGCGCGAGTCGTCGTACCCGCGACTCCGTGACCGGTCGCCCAAATCACGGTTCGGCCGGCCTGGAAGGCCGGCCTACAGTCGCTTGGCGGCCACCTCCGCTTTGACGGATGCACCCATTGCGAATCGCGCCTGGCGCGCACAGCGCGTGTCACCGGGGCCCGCAGCGGAAGTCGGTCGCAGGCACGTGCGTCCGTCAATTGGGGGTTCCCACTGAATCCGGATCAGCGCGATATCTTTTACTCCCTCCCCCGTCAAGGGGGATGGAATTGAATGACACCCCTCCACCCCCAATAAACGGACGCGCCCGTCGCAGGCTACTTCGTCGCCTCGGGGGCGGGAGGCTCCTCGGCGGCGGGCAGGGCCGGAGCCGGGGGCTTGCCCTTCGCCGGCTCGGTGTCGTCAGGACGGGAGATCTCGGTCCCCGGAATGAAGCTGCGCACGTACCGGGCCAGAGCCCACGATTCCTCCAGAGTCATCACACCCCGGAAGGGCGGCATGACGGCCCCCCGCCCCTGCATGATGGCCCGCGCCAGTTGATCGTCGGACCGCGAAGACTGAAACCGGACGTTGGTGAAATTGGGAATCCCGGGGATGTCCCAGACTCCCCGGCCATCGACGCCGTGACAGCGGATGCAGTACCGGTTGAAGAGGCTGGCGGCGACAGCCTTTTCTTCTTCGGGGCTGCGCGACCAGTACCAGGTGCCTCCCGTCGGCCCGCCCAGAAGCGGGTTGCTGTCGACGCACGGCTGGCTTCCGGACCCGTTGTCCCATTGGCAGGAACGGGACCGTTTTCTCCAGCGGAATCCGGCATCGGAAGTGGGAATAAAAAACAGCCCGGTGGCGACGACGGTGAAAGTGAGGGCCGCGATCCCGATGCGCCGCAGGAGCTGGTTGCCTGGCATGGTTCTCATCCCGACTCAGAATGCGGCCTCACGCGGGCCCCTTCAGTCATATCGGATGAATAGGAGGCGGCCGTCGAGGCGGACTGTTCCAGGCGGCCGGTTTGTAGCGATTTGAGCGTCGGGACTCGATAAAGTTTACCATTGTTGACCGTTGCCCGCCTCGACCCGGGCAGCACCGGCCTGTATTCTTGGCTTCCACACCGTCCATTTGAGACAGGGCTCCGTCGTCGAAATCAACCGAGGCAAGGAAAAACGATGGCGAGCGCATCCGGTTTTCATTCCTCACGCCGCCATCTCCGCCTGTTCCAGGCGGCCGTCGTTCTGGGCGCCGGGACGCTGGTGGTCGGTCTATGGCAGGCGCCCCAACAGACGTGGGCCAACCTGCTCTTGGTCAGCCTTTACCTGCTCGGGCTGGGGGTGGGGGGACTGGTCTGGTTGTCGCTCCACTATCTGACCGGGGCCCGCTGGAGCGAGTCGCTGACAGGGATCGCGCAGGCCATGTCCGCGGTCCTGCCGATCGCGGCGATCGGTCTTGTGGCCGTTCTCGTCTGCCGACCGTCGCTCTATGCCTGGACGTCGGCAGGGTTTGCCGAAGAAGCCGCCTCTCCGCTCCGCCGTATCTGGCTGACCCGCCCGTTCTTTCTCATCCGGGCGGTGATCTATCTGGGGCTGTGGCTGGGTTTTGCCGCCGCCTTCCTCAAAATCACCCGCCGGCACGAGCCCGCGAGCGAGGCCGCCGCAGCCCGCCGGCGAGTCGGTCTGTCGGGGGCGTTCCTGGTGGTTTTCGCGATCACCTGCTGGCTGGCCAGCCACGAC
>JBLMWR010000036.1:0-6830 GCA_050257335.1 Deltaproteobacteria bacterium
GACGGCTCGAAACTCGAATTTCTGCGGAGCACGAACAACAATTCGTGGGGGGTGGGATTCAGCGAAGAGGGAATCCTGTTCGGCTCGACCGCCAACGGCAATCCCAGCGAGTACATGCCGATCGCCAATCGTTACTACGAGGCCGTGCGCGGCTGGTCGTCGAGCGTGCTCGCGGGGATTGCCGAGAGCAACAAATTCGAGCCGATCAGCGAAAACGTGCGGCAGGTGGACTGGCACGGCGGGTTCACGGCCGCCTCGGGGCACGCACTCTATACGGCCCGCGCCTATCCGCCGGAATATTGGAATAAAACGGCGTTCGTCACCGAGCCGACCGGCCACCTGATCGCCACTTTCGTGCTTCAGGCGGATGGGGCGGGGTTCCGCTCGCGTAATTCGTGGAACCTGGTCGCCAGCGACGACGAGTGGACGGCCCCCATCGCCGCCGAGGTCGGGCCCGACAGCAACGTCTGGTTCATCGACTGGTACAACTTCATCGTGCAGCACAACCCGACGCCGGCCGGCTTCAAGACTGGCAAGGGAGGCGCTTACGAAACGGAGCTGCGAGACAAGCAGCACGGCCGGATTTACCGCCTCGTCTGGGCCGGCACTGACGCAGCGCAAAAGAATGCGGCCGCGCCCGCCAGGCCGCAGCCGGTCGTCTCGCTGAAGGACGCGACTCCCGCCCAGCTTGTTGCGGCACTCAGAAGCGATAACATGTTCTGGCGGCTGCACGCCCAACGGCTGCTGGTCGAGCGGGGAAAGAACGACGTCGTCCCCGCGCTGGTGGAACTGGTGAACGATTCGGGCGTCGATGCCATCGGGCTCAATTCGGCCGCCATTCACGCCCTGTGGACGCTGCACGGTCTGGGCGCGCTGGATGGTGCCGACGCCGCAGCCGTCGCCGCGGCGGCACAGGCCTGCCGGCATCCCTCGGCCGGCGTGCGCCGCAACGCTGTCCTGGTCCTCCCCCTGACAACCGATGCCAGCCGTGCGCTGGTCGCAGCGCGGCTCGATCCGCAGGAAGACCCGCAGGTGCGGCTCGCGGCGCTCCTGGCTCTCGCGGACGCTGCGGAAGCCGGGAACACCGCGCCTCGCGTGCTCGATTGCCTCGTGCAGAACGTCGCGGCCGGCGATCGCTGGATCATGGACGCCGCCACCGCCGCCGCGGCGCGGAGCGCCGTTTTCTTTCTGACCGAGGCCGCCCGGCGGAACCAGCCCCAACTTGCCGATCCGGCGCTGCTCGAACGGATCGGCATCGTCGCCGTCCATTACGCCCGGACCGCCGAGCCCGGGACGCTCGTCCCCCTGCTGACCGCACTGGAGCGGGCGATGCCGCCGGTGGCTGACGCGATGATCAACGGGCTCGACCGCGGCTGGCCGAGAGACAAGGCCGCAAGGCTCGGGGATGTCGGCGACGACGCTCTCGTGAAGCTTTTCCAGAAGGCGACGGCGGGCTCGCGCAGCCGTCTGGTCGGCCTGGGCTCCCGCTGGGGGAGTCGCAAACTCGAGCAGTTCGCCGCCGAGATTTCCGCCACGCTGCTGGCCCGGATTCAGGATGAGAAGCAACCCGATGCCGCGCGTGTCGCGGCGGCAGGGCAGCTTGTCGATTTCCGCCGGTCCGATGCCGCGATTGCGGGGGAGCTGCTTAAAATCATTACCCCGCGCACCAGTCCTGATCTGGCCCGCGGCGTCGCTGAGGCGGTCGGACAAAGCGATGCCAAGGAAGTGGGAGCAGCGCTCATTGACAGCCTGGGCGCGTTTACTCCGGCAGTACGGCCCGTCGCGCTCCGCACGCTCCTCACACGGCCGGAATGGACGACGGCCCTGATGGACGCCATCGAAAAAGGAACGATCGCCTTTTCCGACCTGTCGCTCGATCAGAAACAAAGCCTGGCCGCACACCCCGACAAAAAGATCGCCGAGCGCGCCAGGCAGCTTTTGGCCAAGGGGGGCGGGCTTCCCGACCCCGATCGCCAGAAGGTCGTCGAGGAACTCTTGCCACTCGTCAAGCAGACCGGCAATGCCGTTCTCGGCAAAGAGGTCTTCAAGAAGCATTGCAGCAAGTGCCATGTCCACTCCGGCGAAGGAACGCCCATCGGCCCCGATCTCACCGGCATGGCGGTGCATCCCAAGGAGGAGCTGCTCATCCACATCATCGATCCCAGCCGCAGCGTCGAAGGAAACTTTCGCGTCTTTTCTGTCGTCACCAGCGACGGCCGCGTGACGAACGGACTTCTGGTTTCCGAAAGCAAGACGGCGATCGAGCTGTTCGACGCCGAGGGGAAAAAGCGTGCCATCCAGCGGGACGACATCGACGAGCTGGTGGCGTCCACCAAGTCCCTGATGCCCGAGGGCTTCGAGAAGCAGGTTTCGAAAGACGAACTTTCCAACCTACTCGAATTCCTGACGCAGCGCGGCAAATACCTGCCGCTCGACTTGCGCAAGGTCGCCACAGTCGTCAGCACCCGGGGCATGTTTTTCGACGAATCGGGGGACGTCGAGCGGCTGATTTTCCGCGACTGGTCCCCAAAGACGTTTGAAGGAGTGCCGTTCCAGCTCGTCGATCCCCAGGGAGACAAGGTCCCCAATTGCGTGCTCCTCTACAGCACCAGCGGCCGCATTCCGCAGAAGATGCCCAAGTCGGTGACGCTGCCGTGCAACGCGCCAGCCAAGGCCATTCACATTCTCGGCGGCGTTGCCGGCTGGGGATTTCCGTTCGGAGAGAAAGGCTCGGTCTCGATGGTCGTCCGTCTCAAGTACGCCGACGGAAAAAGCGAAGATCACCCCCTGAAAAATGGCGAAGAGGTGGCCGATTACATCCGCCGCGTCGATGTCCCCAATTCGACGTTCGCGTACCCGCTCCGCGGGCAACAGATTCGCTACTTGACGGTCGTTCCGGAGCGTCCCGACCCGATCAAAGAGATCGAGCTGGTCAAAGGACCCGACGCCACTGCCCCGGTGGTGATGGCGATGACTTTGGAGTCTCCCTGACGGGTCTATCGAACGATCGCTGGCGAAATCCGTCAGGAGCCTTACGATGTCGATGAATTCACTGTTCGACTTGAGCGGCCGGGTCGCCGTCGTCTCCGGGGCGGTGCACGGCATGGGGCGGGCCGTGGTGCTGGCTCTGGCCGATGCCGGCGCGATTTCTCGGCGACAACCCCAAATTCAGGACATGAGCCACGGCCGCCTTATGTTGCTTTAACCGCTCTCATCCCCTAGAATCGTCACTCACGTCCGCGGCGGAGTTTTTGGGCAGAACGACCGGAAGCGGCACTGCAACTCCCGGGCGCGTACATTGTTTCAGCAGGAGAGCTTGGCGTGGCGATTGACAAGAGTTTACGGCGACGGGGCCGGCTGGTGCGCTCACGGAACGTCCTGACGCGCGAAGAGCGCATCGACCAGATGAAGCGCGAAGAGACTTGGATCGCCAGCCGCAGCCCGCTGGGGCTTCCCAAAACGCGGGTCGTCAAGATTGTGACGAAAAAGAAGAAGAAGGCCAAGGAAGAAGCAGCCGAAGAGGGTGCGGCCGCTCCTGCCGCCGGCGCCGCGCCTGCGGCAGCGACGCCTGCCGCCAAGCCTGCGGCCAAACCGGGCGCGAAGCCCGGCAAGGGGTAGCAGCGTATTGAATAAAGGGGACAGGCACCTCCCGACACGCATTTCTCCCGATCGTCGCGGGGCATTGCTCGAAGCCGGTCCCCTTTTTCGACAGGCAGGCAGTTGCCGGCTGGGTCTCTATGCATTCGATGCTGCACTACCTCGCCGGCACGGGCATTCGACTGCGAATGCGGCGCCAGGCAAGGCGGTTTCTGGAGCAGCTCAACGACCCCCGCACTGTGCAGCAGACGGTGCTCCACGACCTTCTGGCGCTGAACGCGGACAGCGACTTCGCCCGGAAGCACGGCTTTCGCGACATCCGCACTGTGGACGATTTCCGCCGCCGCCTTCCCGTCGCCGACTACGATGCCTTTCAACCCTATATCGAACGGGTCAAGCAGGGGGAAACGGGTGCGCTGCTGGGAAGCCGAAACCGGCTGCTGATGTTCGCGCTTACGAGCGGCACAACCGGCGCCTCGAAGTTCCTGCCGATCACCCGGCGGTTTCTTGACGACTATCGCCGGGGGTGGAAAATCTGGAGCATTCGCGCGTTCGACGATCATCCGCGGCTGTTCCGGCTGAACATCGTGCAACTCAGCAGCGACCACGACCAGTTCCGCACGGCGGGCGGCCACCCCTGCGGGAATATCAGCGGGCTGGTCTCGGCAATGCAACTGCGGTTCGTGCAGGGCATGTACTCCGTTCCGGGGATCGTGGCGAGAATCAGGTCCCCGGAGGCGAAGTATTACACCGCCATGCGCCTGGCGGTCGCCGATCCGTGGGTGGGCCTGGTGATGACCGCCAACCCGAGCACGCTGATCCACCTGGCCAAACTGGCGGATGCGCACCGCGAGGAACTGATCCGCGACATTGCGAACGGGACGCTTTCGACCCGTTTCGAGGTCGATCAGGGCGTGCGGCAGATGCTGCGCCGGCGCCTGCGCCGGAATCCCGCCCGGGCGCGCGTTCTCGAACAGATCGTCGAAGCAACCGGGCGTCTGTACCCCCGCGACTGCTGGCTGGCAATGACGCTGCTGGCCGTCTGGACCGGCGGGAGCGCCGGGGCCTACGTGCGCGGGACGCGAACCTGGTTCGGCGACGTCCCGATTCGCGATCACGGGCTCTCTGCCAGCGAGGGGCGGATGACGATTCCGCTGGCTGACAGCCGCCCCGACGGAGTGCTCGACATCGCGTCGCATTTCTTCGAGTTCATTCCCGAAGGCGAATACGGAAGCGCCAGTCCCTGCGTGCTCGAAGCGCATGAACTCGAGGAGGGGAAGAACTACTACATTCTGCTGACGACCTCCGCCGGCCTGTGCCGCTACGATGTCCACGACGTCGTGCGCTGCACCGGCTTCCTCCAGCGGACGCCGCTCCTGGAATTCCTCAACAAAGGTTCGCAGATTTCAAGCATCACCGGTGAGAAAATCTCGGAGTCGCAGGTCGTGGCGGCGGTCGGCGCCGCGGTGGCGGCCCTCGACCTGCACCTCTCGAACTTCACCGTCGCCCCCGCCTGGGGCGATCCCCCCGGGTATCGGCTGCTGGTCGAATCCGCCGAGATTCCTTCTCTGGAAGCCGGCGAGCGGCTTGCAGCCCGGGCCGACGCGGCGTTGCAGTCTCAGAACATGGAATACGGCGAGAAGCGCCGCACCGGTCGACTGGCTGCGCTCGAGACATCTCTCATTCCGCCGGGAAGCTGGGGCCGTTTCGCTCGCCAGCGTCAAGCCAGGCTCGGCGGAAGCGTCGAGCAGTACAAACATCCCTGCCTGGTCCCCGATCTGGCGTTCTGCGATCAGTTCATCGGAGAGTGCGAGCAGCACGCGGGTCAGTCGGCCAGCGCGTGACGGGCAAGAATGTCCCGGAGCGCGCCTGCGACTTTAGTCAAACAGATAGCTCACCGACTCGTTGCGGTGAATGCGCTTGATCGCTTCGCCCAGGAGGGGCGCCACGCTGACGATCTTCAGGTTCGGAAAGACCTGCTTTTCCGAGAGCGGAATGCTGTTGGTCACCACCACTTCGTACAGCGGCGCTTCGCGCAACAGGGCCGTCGCCTTGCCGCAGAACACCGAATGCGTGGCCCCCACGTAAATCCGGCGGGCTTCGTGCGAATGCACGACGTTCACCGCTCCGACGATCGAACCGCCGGTGGTGATCATGTCGTCGAACAGCAGCGCGATCTTCCCTCGGATCGGACCGCCGATGAGATTGGCCTGCTTCGTCTCGGTGGCGCTGGATCGCCGCTTATCGACAATGCACAAGGATCCCCCGAGCCGCTCCTGATGGTGCAGCGTCCGCTTGATGCTTCCTTCGTCGGGGCTCACTACGACGATCTCCTCGCGCGGCAGGTTGAGCCCGGCGAAATATTCGTCGAGAATCGGGGCGGCGTAGAGGTGATCGACCGGGACGTCGAAAAAGCCCTGGATCTGCGCGGCGTGCAGGTCCATCGCCAGCACGCGGTCGGCCCCCGCCTCGACGATCAGGTTGGCGACGAGTTTGGCGGTGATCGGCACGCGCCCTGCGTCCTTGCGGTCCTGCCGCGCGTAGCCGAAGTAGGGAATCACGGTGGTGATTCGGTCGGCGCTGGCCCGCTTGCAGGCGTCGATCAGAATCAGCAGCTCCATCAAGTTCTCGTTGACCGGCGGGCAGGTGGGCTGGACGATGAAGACGTCGCGTCCGCGGATGTTCTCTTCGAGCTTCAGCCCGATTTCGCCGTCCGGAAAATTCCAGATCTCGACCCGCCCCAGACCAATCCCGAGATAGGCCGCGATTTCGCCGGCGAGCTTCGGATGCGCCCGCCCGCTGATAATGGTGAGGTGTTCGTGCATGAGTCGCCGCCGCTCGAGAGGAAGCAGTTGCCGCGATTTCTCAAGGCTAGTCGCCGTGACGCCCGGAAGCAAGGGCCGCCACGACACGGGATCCCGCGGGGTGCATTCGACATTTCGGTTCCCGGAATGCCGCTTGGTGGTCAGGGCGTTGTTCGCAGCGATCGCGGCATTCCCCGGCGAACGCTTAGACCCCGCCACCCGGCCCAGCCCCAAATAACGGATTCACCCGCCCGCTCGCAAATAGCAAGAATCATGCCGCGATTTTCCTCGAGCCGCTCGCGGATGAATATCTATGGGTGTATAAAACCGGCATGCGCATTTCGCGCGGAGGGGGACGGCGTGCTCGCCACAACCACGGACGGCATCGCCGATTGCGGAGCCGCGACCGCGCCGTCCGGGAGCCCATTT
>JBLMWR010000037.1:0-2611 GCA_050257335.1 Deltaproteobacteria bacterium
CTCGGCAGTGAGCTGCGCCAGCTGACGTTCTTCCGCGAGAGCGCCGGCCAGGCGACGAACGGCTGCGCCAGCACCGCGCCTCCGAACGGCTGCCGAATCGATTTCGGCCCGCACCCGTCCCAGAACCCGAATAGCGGGACGATCTTCTTCGAGTCGAATTGCGACCCGTTCGGGCTCAATCCGAATGGCTGGCAAGTCTTCGCGATGCAGCCGGACGGCTCGGATCTGCAACAACTCACCAACGCGCGCGGCCTGTTCTTGGGGGCAAACAATACGGTCGAGGTCGAGACCGTCGACCGCTTCTTGAACGGCCCG
This sequence comes from Deltaproteobacteria bacterium, assembly GCA_050257335.1. GTDB lineage: Bacteria > Planctomycetota > Planctomycetia > Planctomycetales > Planctomycetaceae > JACQFH01. The sequence goes on from JBLMWR010000037.1 coordinate 316, forward strand.
TACGAATTTTGATGTGACTTGCACAGCCACAACACGGTTCTTACGACCCCGAGCACGAATGCTCGGGCTCACATCAGGCGCCCGCTGACCGCGCGGTGAACGAGCAGTAAGCGCTCAGGCGGGGAGCACCCGGAAAACCGGGAGCGTTGTGGCGATCTTCTCGAAGTCGGACAGCGGCGCGTCCTTGTCCACGGGCACATGCGGGCGCGCCCCGGGGGCTCGCTGCAGATAGGATTTCAAGATCGCGGCGCGCTCTTGAACGGGCACCTCCTCCAGCCGGACCTCCTCGCGCCGCCCGTGCCGGAGAAACGCCTTGCCTCCCGCCGCCCGCACGTTGAGCACCCAATCCACGTTTTCCCCCAGCATCGACACCGCGTAGCGCTGCCCATCGACGATCGCCAGCACCAGTGGGAGCTTGATCGTTCGGCCGGAGCGACGGCCCTGGACCTCCAGCGTCACCAGGTATTCGGGCGCGACCCAGCCGCCGAGGACCGCCGAGATTCGGTTCAGGGCTTTCGCAAGTCTGTTGGGCCGCTGCCCCCGGTACAGCCAACGGGCGAAATCACCACGAGCCATTCAGAGCCCCCTCCTCTCGTTGCTCCCTTCACTCGAAGTGTACCGCGACGCCGGTGGTCTGAACATGGCCGCCGAAATCCATCTGCGTGAGCACGTTCATGATGGCGTCGACCTGCTCGGCGCCGTAGGTCTGCACGGCCTTGTCCTCCAGCCGCTTGATGGTGTCGGCACTGACGACGCCTTCCTCGTCCGTCACCCCGTGCGCGTCGACACGGACCACGCCCAGAATCTTGTGCGGACGTAGCAGCGGGCTGGAGACGAGCAGCACCTGTTTGCGCGGAGCCTGCACTTCGACCGGGGGGGAGACCACGGAAACGACATGGCCGGGGAAGATCGCTCCCTGGGTCAGGCCGTGCTGCGTCTCCTCGTCGTACTGCGCGTCCTTGCGGCGATACTCGGCGAGCGTCTTCTTCGCCACCTTCTCGATTGCCGCCTCGAACTCCTCGCACGGCTGGCGCTCGTTGATGTCCCGTACCCGTTGTCCGATCTCGGCCGCGGCCGCCTCGCCGATTTGCTTGTGGCCAACTTCATGTCGCTTCACCCGCGCCGCGAACTCGCCCCACTCCGTGCGCAGCTCCTTGGAAGCGTTGGAATCGGGTTGCCACCTCGGCAGCGTGGTCACCACGTCGAGGCCGACGCTGAAGGAGCTGAGCTTGCAGGATTCCGTGCCGGTGGTTTTGACGCGGTACACCCAAGCGACGTTCCACCACGTCGTTGCGGTGGCGCGTTTGCCCTGGCCGTCCACCGGGCCGATGCGGTCCATCTCGTCCCGCAGCTCGCTCGGGGTTGCTCCGAAGATGTCGTAGTACGCGATGCGCTCCCGGACCTTCTGCGCCGCGCATCCCGGCATGCTCAGCGCCGCAAGCGCCGCAAGCGCCAATGTCCGGAGTGCTCTCATTCTGTCACTGCCGCATTATCGCAAGCGCGACACCCCGCCTCAGCAAATCACTCTGAGTTGGCAGAATGCGTCCGCGGCCGCGGTGGCGGTACCGTTCTGTTCGACTCGCACAGTCCGCGACGGTGCCGCCTCACGGCGCAAACATCTCCTGCAAGGTGCTGAGAACCCGTGAGAACGTCGGCGGCGAAAGCCGTCCAAGATGCCGAACGAGACGTTCGCGATCGACGGTTCGCAGTTGGTCGACGACGACTTGGCCGTTCTGCCTGGCAAAGCGGCACGGTACACGGAACGGATAACTCTGTCCGCGCGTCGTGAGCGGAGCGACGATGACGGTCCGCAGATGCGCGTTCAGTTCATCTGGGGACACCACGAGGCACGGTCGGGTTTTTCGAATCTCGCTGCCGCGGGTTGGATCCAGGGCGACCAGAAACACCTCCCCACGCCGAGGCGGCCTGGTGCTACCATTGCCATTCGGTTTCATCGAAGTGCGTCGGTGTCGGCGGGTCAAGCAGACGGTCGCCGCCCTCCGCCCGCAGCTTCGCAGCCGCCTCCGCCCATCCCCGCCGGGTCGTGGGGCGAGCCACTATCACAATCGTGTTCCCGCGCAGCTCCAGATCCACTTCGTCGGTCAAACCCGCCTGCTCGATCAGCGGCTTCGGAAGCCGTACGCCCCGCGAGTTCCCGATACGCACGAGTCGAGTCTTCATCGGGCTTACAATGGGCCTACGGAGCCTTGCTGTCAAACATTCCCGCTGCACCTAGACATCGTTCGGGGCAGTGCCCGCCCTCGTCATCGAACCGCGCGGGGTCGTCAAACACCGG
>JBLMWR010000038.1:0-4977 GCA_050257335.1 Deltaproteobacteria bacterium
CGTCGCAGGCACGCCTGACGGGGCCGCCGCTCGATCAAGGTGCGATTCTTCGGTGATGTCCGCCTGGGCCTGAATAGACCCCGCGGTGCCGAGGGTGACTTGCGCCGCTCTGACCCGGCCACGCGCTGCATCACGCTACTTCTTGTCAGCCGGCGGGGGCGGGAGGTCTTCGACGGCTTTCTGGATTTCGGCCGGCTCCCGCGCCTGATACAGGCTCTCGGGTGCGCCGGGCGTCTTGGCGCGGAATTCGGAGTGCGATCCCACCGGGAGCGTGAACATCTGGTAGGTGTTTCCGACCCGGCGGCGGAAGAGCATGGGGTAGGTGATCGGGAAGTCGTGCGTGGCGCCCGGTTTGAGCGTGTACGGCCCTCCCCAGCCGCTGTAGGGGCCCTTCGTCTCGTAGACCAGCGCCTTTTCGCTGGTGTTCGTGATCTTCACCCCCGGCGGCCCGAACACGGCGAACACGTCGGGCGCCTTCCAGCCCGCATCAGCCGCGCGCAGCTTGGTGTAGCCCAGGTCGATGTCGGGGATGTCGGCCCTGGGCGGGCCCCCCGTGCTGATGAAATCGTCCCAGCCGGCGGCAAACAGGCTCTGCAGCCGTTCGGTGTCGATGTTCGGCTCCTGCGGCTCGTATCCGCCGGCGAAACGCCCCTTGATTTCCACCTGCGACGGTCCTTCCGGCGCCAGCTCCACGGCGCGAGTCAGTTCTTTCGGTCTGATCAGCTTCGGCGCGAACAACTGCCGCAACGTCACATCGAGGTCGACGCACGGCTTGTATGCCGCGCTCTTTTCGGTCCTCATCGAAATCAGGATTTTGGCCTGTCGCGCGTCGAAGGCCGGGCCGTCGACGACGTTGATCGGACCGGTGAGGACCAGCTCGCTGAAAATGTCGAGCTGGCTGCCGTAGCGCTTCAGGTCGGGAATCGCCTCGGCCACGACCGCCGGATCGGCCAGCTTCGCCATGGCATTGGAGGGGACGTCGGCCAGCGGCACCCGCCCCACGTCGGCCTCGACGAGCATTTCCGAGAGGGGCGCGAGCATTTGCGGAGCCAGGCCGACCAGGAGCTTTGTGGATTGCGGGATGGCGGAGGCGGGAAGTCCCAGCGGGGGGACGGCGCGCACCTGCCTGGGGGGCTTGCTGGGATTGATCGCCGCCGCCGTCGCTCCCAGCACGAGGGTCACCCCCTGCTCGTCGGTGCTGACTTCCGCCGGCCAGAACCTCAGTCGCGGCTGGTAGGCGGGCAGGGGCCAGATGCCGGTCGCCGATCTGGCCGCCGCCCCCACGTCGACTTTCTTTTCGAGTTCGGCGATCAGCCTCGGAATGACGCCGGCCACCTTCTGCTCCATCGTGTATTTCCGCGAGTACAACCCGCTCACCAGGCCGTTCGACACTTTGTCTTCGGTCATTCCCCATCCCTGCGTCGAGACCCCGGCGGGGGCCGTGACGTACCAGTTGTCATGAGGGATCGAGAAATTGGTTCCGACGTGGCGGAAGTGCAGCTTGCGATCGACCACTTCGGGAGTGACGTCGAAGGAGAGCCAGATGGGGCGGACGTGCCCCATGACGATGTTCATCGGCCCGGCCTGAGCCGAATGGCGCTGGCCGTTCAGCGACGTTCCGCCGATCGTCACGACCACGTTGGTGAGCCCCAGTTGAATGTTGAGGCGGTCTTTGCGGTACGCCCTGACGGAGGCGCGTGCCACCTGCGCCTGATAGCTCAGCCCATACATGTAGACGCTGAAGGTGTACCCCTGGGCTTCGGTCATGTCCGAAATGTCGGACAGCCGGCCGACCAGCGCCTCGCGGGGGATGACCTGGGGAATCGAATCCGCCAGGGACGCAAGCATTTCGTTGCCGAGCCGCGCGTAGGCGGCGCGGGGGATGTCGAGGGCGGGAACGAAAGGGGGCTCCGGAATGGGGAGGGGGGGCTGACCGGGGGCCGGGCGGGCCCGGGCCGTCACGGCGGCCAGCTTCGCCGGGTCTCCCTGCGGGTTGAGCATCCAGGCGTAGAGCGAGTCGTCGTCGTATGCCGTCTTCCAGGCGTTGTGGTCGCCGTCAGCCGGCTCCGAGTAGCGCGGTTGTCCCCCGGCGGCTTTGACGGCGGCGATCATTTTCTGCGACCGTTCGGGGGGGACCATCTTATCTTTGGCTCCGTGCCAGGCCCAGAGCGGAACGTTCTTGAGCGGCTCGCCCCAGGCCTCTTCTCCACCGCCCGAAACGGGGACGACGGCATGCCAGCGTTCGGGAAAAGCGGCCGCCAGGTCCCACGCCCCGAAACCTCCCATCGACCACCCCGTCAGGATTTCGCGCTTCGTGTCGATGCTGAAATCTTTTTCAACCTGCTCGAGAATCTTAAGGGCCCGCTGCGTGTCGGCCGTGTCGCGCAGCCAGCCTTTCAGCAGCCGCCCGTGCATTTCCTCCGCCTGCGGAAAGACGACCACGAAGGGAAAGCTGGCTTCCCGCAGGCGGATCAGGGGGCCCAGCCCGACCTGCGTGGGGAGCACTCCGTCGTTGCCCCGTTCCCCCGCGCCGTGCAGGAACAGGATGACCGGCCATTTCCGGGCCGGCGTGTAACCGCGCGGAACGAACACCATGTATTTATGATTTCCCGAGTCGTCCTTGAAGACGCGCGGCAGAAACCCGGTCGTTTGTCGGACGGCAGGGGCCTGCGCCCACGCCATCGTCGTGGCGAGCAGCCAGCAGGCGGTCAATCGGAACAGCAGCGTCGAGGTCTGGCGAAACTTGAGCATGTTCATCCCTGTTGCAAATTGGCAAAACACCCGCGACTCGAATTGAACCGACAGTCAGAAAGTGAATTGGCCCGCGGCCGGTCGGGCGGCCCGTCCGGCGCGTGCCGGCAATTCTATCAACCTCGGCGCGGTTCGATCAGTGCCCGTGTGGCGATTTTCATGAAGAGCCTCCGCATCGCGATTCTCGCGAAAGGAAACAGTCGATCCAGCAGTTCCAATTCATTCTGGCCGCGGCGACGGACCTGTGGCGATCCCAGTTGCGGCCGGATTCATCGGCAGAGGCGGTGCTTCGCGCGCGAAAAGGGCTTTTGCCATTCCCGCAGCTTATCCTTGCCGGGTTAGTCTTGCCGAACCGCGCATTTTCGCCGGATTGCCCGGATGTGCGGCGTGCGGCGGGCTGGGGAAGCCCGCCCTACGGGTGCATTTGAAAGACACGCTCTGCGATTTCGCGGGGCGTCTCTGAGCCGGTGATTTCCACCGCCGTGCATTCGACCAGGTTGCGGAACCAGGTGTGCTGGCGTTTGGCGAACTGGCGGGTGCGGGTCTGAATCAAGGCCACGGTTTCAGACAGCGTCAGCCGCCCTTCCAGGTGCGCGATCACTTCTTTATAGCCCAGCGCCTGCCGGGCCGTTTTTCCCGGCGGCTTTTCGAGTGCCAGCAGTCGCTCGACTTCGGTGACCAGCCCGCCGCGAAACATGTCTTCGACGCGCCGTTCGATGCGTTCGTACAGCCAGGCCCGCGGCGGATGAAGCCAATACACGTGCCGGGGGCGCTCGGCGGGCGGGAGCGGCTCCTGTCGCTGTTGCGCCGAAAGCGGCGCCCCGGTGAGCTCGAAGACCTCGATTCCGCGGATCACCCGCCGCAGGTCCTGCGGCGGGAGACGAACGGCCAGTGCCGGATCGACCTCGCGCAGCCGGGCGTGGACCGCTTCGTTCCCGGCGCGGGCCGCCAGCGCCTCGAGATTGCGCCGCAAGTTCCAGTCGGCCGGCGGTCCCTGAAACACCCCGCGCAGCACTCCGCGCAGGTACAGCCCCGTCCCGCCGACGAAGAGGGGAACGCGTCCGCGTCCGGCAATCGCGCGCGCGGCGGTTTCGGCGGCCGCGACGTAGTCCGCCAGGCTGTATTCCTCGTGCGGATCGAGAACGTCGATGAGGTGGTGCGGCACGCGGGCGCGCGCCGCCGTGTCGGGCTTGGCCGTCCCCACGTCCATCCCCCGATAGAGGGACATCGAATCGAGGGCGATGATCTCGGCGTTCAGCCGTTCGGCCAGCTCGCAACCCGCCGCGCTCTTCCCGCACGCCGTCGGCCCGGCGAGAAACCAGCAGCGCTGCAGGAGGCGCAGATCGAAGTGCATGACCGGGAAACTCTCGCTTTGTGAGCAAACGGCGTGTACCAGCGAAGGTACAGAATGGCGCATTGGCCCTCCACCCAGGCCGGCCGCACAGCGGCCGTCCCGGGATGTCGCGAGGCAGGTTTCCGACCTGCCCGTGCGTCGATGAGCATCCCTCAGGACGGGCAGGTTCGAAACCCGCCCCACAGGCGGATCGCCCGAATGTGGGCAAATCAGACGTGATCCGATAGAATCATTCCCGGCGGATGCGTTTCGTCAAGCCGTCGGTTCAGTCGTCCCTCGTGAGAGCCTCGATGCCCATTTTTGAAACCAGCGTCGCCCTGGAATGTCCGCGCGAGCGGGCCTTCGAGTTTCTGTTGCGTCCCGCCAATGTGGCCCTCATCAGTCCCCCCGAGCTGGGACTGAGCTTCATCAACGCGCCGGAAGTCGTCGAGCTGGGGAGCCGCATCGAATTCAAGATTCAGGGTTACGGGCAGGTTCAGACGATGGTGCACGAAATCACCGGGCTGGTGCACCCGCAACGAATCACCGAAACGCAGATCCGCGGCCTGTTCGCGAAATGGGTTCACGAACATGCTTTCGAGACGAACGAGCAGGGGCAGGTGATTGTCATCGACCGCATCGATTTCAAGCCCCCCGCGGGCCTGCTGGGTCTGCTGGTGACCGCCGACAAGATCCTGGACCAGCTCGAAGAGGGATTTGCTCACCGGCACACCCGGTTGCAGAAACTGCTGACGGCGTGAGAGGACAGGCTGAGGAATCGTGGGGCTTTTTCGTGACGGCGGATCCAAGGGCCGTCCGCCAGAGGCGGACGACCCCGGGTTGCACGAGTGCAGCCCCTTCGCGGTATCTCTCCGGCTGTTGCCGGACCTCCA
>JBLMWR010000039.1:0-4991 GCA_050257335.1 Deltaproteobacteria bacterium
CGTGTCAATCAGGCCGGCGAGGGGATGCCCCAGCCGCAAATAGCGGGTGACCGTGAGCGCCGCTTCGTCGAGATTCGACTGCCGGTCGAGCGTTGCCAACAGCCGTTCCCGCAATTCGCCGGCGCCCTCCGGCAGCGCGGCGAGGCGCCGCGGATCGTCCGGCAGTCGCGCCGCGGGAACGTTCAGGAAGCGGTCCATATACACCGCCAGCGCGGCGTGCAGGATGCCGCGCACGACTCCCGGGGTCGGACTGAGCTTCACCGCCTGATGCACGGCGTTCGCGAAGATGAACGTGTGCCGGGGGTTGAACCAGTCGGCGACCTCGTTGTTGTCCGAAAATCGGGCCAGGCGCACGGCGGCGGCATACGTCACGTGCTTCGACAGCTCGACCGGCGGCACCCCGGAGCGCAGCGTGCGACGGCAAATCTCAATAATGGCCAGAGGGTCTTCTCCCAACAAAACGGGGCGCAAGTCGGAGGGCGCGGCGCACGTAGTGGCCCGTCTATCGTTCAATGTCACGCTCGTTCGGCATCCTTCTCCCCTCTCCCCTCGCGGGAGGGGGGTTGGGACTTCGGTGAGCTCAGTCGAACCGGGTGGGGGGGCGACGTGCGACGGAGCATGACGTTGTTCTGCCGACGGACCAGGACGGCTGCTTCCCGCCGCAAGGATTTCCGGAAGCTCCGACTCGGCCGCGCGCAGCGGCTCGATCAGCTCCTGCGGATGATGCCAGTGCGCGTCTTCTTCGGCCCCGCGCGCAGAGGCGGTCATGGGGACCACGAGCGGCAGGACCTCCGCCGCGTGCTCCCAGCCAATCACCCCCAGCAGCTCGAACGCCTTGTTCCACGCATCGAGCACGTGACCGATCTGGGCGTAGACGCGATCGCACGCTGCCGTGAAGACCAGATGAACCAGCGCTTCGTAACGGGGGCTGCCGCCGCGCGACGGATGAAGATGCCCAGCAGCCTCGCGCAGCGCAATTTCTCCCTCCCCCCTCGTGGGGGAGGGCTGGGGTGGGGAGGCGAGCGTCTGCTGGCTCCCACCCCCACCCTGACCCTCGCCCATCAAGGGGGAGGGAAGGGGGAACTCGTCGCCCTTTCGACTCTTCGACCCTTTCGTCCCCTTCGACCCGATTTCCTCCAGCGGATTCGCCGGTCTTTCGTCTCCGCATTGCTCAATGGCCGTCAGCAACACCCGCTCCGCCGCGTCGCGATGCCGGGCGCGGACCCACGTCCGCATCCACCGCGCCAGTTGCGCCGGCGAATGGTCGCCGCCGGTGAGCGGCTCTCCCGCGCGGCGGGCGGGCGCGCCGCTGCAATCGATCCCCACCTGCCGGCACGCGCGGAACACGACGTGATAGGCCGTTTCCGGCGAGAGGCCGGGGAGCAGATTGCCGGCGAGCGCCAAGAGCGTCATCCCTTCCCCCCAGCTCTCGTGATGCCGGCTGCCGAAACGGGCGATCGCGCGCAAAATCTCAGTCCAATCGGCTCCCGCGCTCCGCAGCCCCAGAATCGACTTGGCCTGCACCAGGCTCACTTCCTGCTCCAGCCCCTGTGTCAGTCGGCGGAGATAGTCGTCGCGCCCCGGCTTGTGCCGCGGCTCGGGCGCGACATAGACGAACCCGTCTTCGACCCGCGCATCGAAGGCGGGCACGTCATCCGCCCACAGGTCGAACGTGCAGCCGGTGCACAGATCGAACCGCGCCTCGTGCCAGTGACAGGTCAGCAGCCCGTCGCGCACCGATCCTTTGTGCAATGGGAACCCCAGATGCGGACAGCGGTTGTCCACCGCCCGCACCTCGCCCTCATGCCAGAAGACGGCAATCGGCCGATCGGCCCCCGCAACGACGATCACCCCCTTCGACTGCAACTCCGCCAGCGGAGCCACCGGCACCAGCCCCTTTGGATGTGTCGTCGTCCGCATGGCCGCTCCTTCGAAAAGAAACCGCCCCCCTCAAGGCTATCCGCCGCCGGTCGAATTTCGCAAGGCAGGTTCGCCGGATGCGCGCAGACCCTTTACAACCACATGCACCCACCGTCTCCCCCCCTTCGCAAGGGGGGGCAGGGGGGGTCGGGTGAACTGGTTTGCCGAGCACCAACTGGCCGGTCGCGACGGAGACGGGCTACGCACGGCCGCAGGCGGGGTCGGGTGAAATCGTTTGCCGGGCAGCGTCCCTCGATTTCCCAAAAGCCGCCTGGCGTACGTCCCGGGCTGAGCTTCGCCTATTGCATGCCTCGCGCGGCTGGCGCTTGTGCAAGAGATTCCGCCGGTCTCGCCGTCATTCGGCGGAGAGCAGGCCCGAAAGGGGAATCGTCAGTGATGGAAAGAGTTCCGAGAGTCGTTTATCGCTGGTGACTACGTGACATTCCTGCTCTTCGGCGAGTGCCACGTATACGCAGTCGAAAATTCCGATCCGGAATTTCGATGACAACTGCATAGCCCGGTCAATGTAATCGAAGTATGGATACAGCGGCGGACAAGGGTCGAGAAGATCTGCAAAGAGGACCTCGGCCCTTCCGGGCTTGATTTTCCCTTGCCGCTCCGCCCGCGTGAGAGCGTGCGCCACCTCGATCGGTAAACTGTCCGGTGCGATCAATTCGTGGATCTTGTTCCTGTAATCTTCACGAAGAGCCAGCGCCGCGGGAGATTCGTCCTCGGGGACGAGCATCGAGATGGCCACGCATGCGTCCAGGACGAGCTTCATAGCTCTTCGCGGGCTTCACGGATGAGATCGACGGCATTCATCTTCGCTCCACTCGCCCGGATCTCTTCCCGGGCCTTTTTCGCACGATCATGGACGCGCCGGGCGACCTCTGGGTCTAGCGGCATGCCCCTGAAGGCGTGAGCGATCATGTGCTTCAGGTCTGCCTGTTCCTGCGTCGGGCGATTGCGGGTGTCGATGCTCATACTCGAATTGTGAGATGAATCGCTGGTTCCGTCAATTCGAATTTCCGGCTTTCGGAAGGTTTCTCGCTCGTTCCGCCTCGGAGAGTCGGCAGGAAAGTTGCGTAGTCGCGTAGGTCAGGCTGTGCCTGACTCGATCAGCGCAAATCGACAGCCACGGTTTCCGGCCGATGTGGCCGAGAGCGGATGCACGCATCTCCGCGAGAGAACGATCTGGCGACTGGCGACCCGCGCGCTGCACACGTTGGCACCTGCGGCCGCCACGGTGGACCATCCCCAAATTGCGTCAGGCACAGCCTGACCTACGTCGCTCGGGTACAACCGCATGCACGCACCGTCCTCCCCCCCTTCGCAAGGGGGCGCCAGGAGGGGCGGGTGAAGATGTTTGCCGAGCACCGGTCGCGCTATCCCGTGCGGGACCGGGATGGTCTGCATCCTTGATCGCCGTCCTGCCGTCGCGTAAACTCGTGCGTATACACACGATTTGGAGTTCCATGGATTTGCGTGACTCCCAGGAGGGCTTGATGGAACCGAGGGACCGCTTGCCGCTTGCGCTGCGCGCCGCCTACCTGGCGATGCATCGCTCGTCGGACATGCAGTTTGCGAAACTGGGCGTGACCGCCGATCAATTCGTGCTCCTGGCGACGCTGGCGCGAGGCCATGCGCTCACACAACGCGAATTGGCCGCTCGCATGCCCTCCGATCCCAGCACGGTGCGAGCCATGCTGGTTTTGCTGGAAGAACGGGGCCTCGTTTCGCGCAACACGCACCCCACCGATGGTCGCGCGCGAACGGTCGCTCTGACAGAATCGGGGCTGCGGAAGTTTCGGCAGGTGTTCAAAGCGGGCCAGGGGATCAGGGACCAGATGGTCAGTTCCCTGACCGCCGGAGAGACGAGATCGCTCGTGAAACTTCTGCGGCGCGTCTCCGAATCGCTCACGGACGCCGCGATGGTCAGTGCGGCTGCATCCACCGCGAACGCGAATTAAAGGACCTTGTATGCCAAAGTGCATCATCCTGTGCGGATTACTTCTTGGCGCGGTTCCACCTGTTCCCGCCCAGGAGCGGGGGGACAGCGACCGGCGCTCGCAGATCCAGGAGCCGGGCGATCGTGCACGTCAGCCAGAGGGGGCTCGGCCGCAACGCCGCGGCGGCCGTGGCGGCTTCGGCGGTCCCATCGAGCTTGGTCCTGAGGACAAGCAAGCCTACCCCGACCCTCCTGCGAGCATCGTTGCCGCGCGCGAAGAAATCCGGCACGGCAAGCTGGAGATGGTCGAGTATGACTCAAAGACAGTCGGCACGACACCAAAGATGAATGTCTATACGCCACCGGACTACTCGAAAGACAGGAAGTATCCGGTGCTCTATCTGCTGCACGGAATCGGCGGTGATGAGACCGAATGGCAGCGATTCGTCGCTCTCGACAGGCTGTTCGACAATCTGATCGCGGACGGCAAAGCCGTACCGATGATTGTCGTCATGCCCAACGGTCGCGCCCGGAAGGACGATCGGGCGGGAGGGAATCCCTTCGAGTCGGCCCCGGCATTTGCCGTTTTCGAGCGCGACCTGCTCGAGGATGTCATTCCAGCGATTGAATCTCGTTTCCCGGTCCAGGCCGATCGCGAACACCGGGCCCTGGCGGGACTGTCGATGGGTGGCGGTCAGTCACTGAACTTTGGTCTGACACACCTGGGCACCTTCGCCTGGATTGGCGGTTTTTCCAGTGCTCCGAATTCCAGGGCACCCGAGGAGCTGATTACCGATCCCGCCCGGGCCCGCGAGCAACTTAAACTGCTGTGGCTCTCCTGCGGCAACAAAGATGGGCTGATCCGCATCAGTCAGCGCATGCAACGCCACCTGAAGCAGAATGACATTCCGCACATCTGGAATGTGGATGCGAACGGACATGACCCGACCCACTGGAGAAACAATCTCTATCACTTCGCCCAGCTGCTGTTTAACGATGAGGCCGCGAAAGTCGCTCTGACGCAGGCAACTCAAACGCGAGAAGCTCCCCCCGCGGTGGAAGCCAGCCGCCCGTCGGCCGCACTACCAGAGGGCATCACCGACGACTTCAAGCCCGCGTCGAC
>JBLMWR010000040.1:0-4536 GCA_050257335.1 Deltaproteobacteria bacterium
GACAGGCGGGCGTTCGCCTGGCCGATGGTTTCGTACCAGTTGTCCGCCAAGTTCTTCGGAATCCATTTCCCTTCCACGCGCACGAACTCGCGATCGCTCGACGGGGCATCGGGAACCTGAATCGCAAGCTTCGCAGAATCTCCTGCGAACGAAACCAGCGTCACCTTCAAGTCGGCGACGATCCCCAGACGGTCGGCAAACGGATCGCGCCCCATCGACCGCAATTGTCCCAGCAGCGTGCTTCCCGTGCCGGCCAGAATCTGCCCGCCGTCAGCGCTCTTCAGCTTGCCCAGATCGGCCAAGTCGCTGGCGAGCAGCGTGTCCAGCAGTTCGGCGATCGCCGCCAGTTCCGCGGCAGAGGGCCCGGGCGGGGCCTCCGGATCCTTCGAAGCCCGGGCCGCGGCCAGAAACTCCTTCTTCTCCCGGAGCAGCCGCGCCAGTTTGCGCAGCACGTCCACCGACTTGTTCCACAGCTCGACATCCATGCGTTCGGCGAAGCGGTGCACGAGGCTGTTCAGGTCGTTCTGATAGCTGGCCGGGAGGAAGTCCCAGAAGACGTCAAGCCGATTCTGCTTGAGCCCTTCGACAAGCGCCAGCACGGCAGCATCGGCGGTGTCGGCGGGGGGGCGCTTAAGGGACCTGCCCGCCCCGTCTCCGTCCGTTGCCTCGCCGGCGGTCGCCGGACTGCCTGACGTGCCGGACGCACTTTCTTTTCCGCATCCCAGGCTGAGAAAACATGCAGCCGCCAAAGTCAGAAACCAAAAACGGATTCGGCCTTCCATGAGAGGAACTCCCGGCAGCAGGCGGTGAGGTGATGCGTCGGCGCGGATGTCAGCCGCGATGCTCAATAGTTTAGCAGGATCACAACATCGGGCACATGCCAAATGGCGCGCCGGGATGCGCGCGACGCGCTATGGTGGTGAGTCAGTTTCGAAAAAAGCACCCGGGCTGTGCAGGCGAGCGCTGCCGCCTCGCCGTCCGCAGGGCGGGCTGGGGAAGCCCGCCCAACGGCGACTTCACGCGTGCGGAGAGCTTTCCTCATTTTTCCTCAAGCGGCTTTTCCCAGACCGCCAGTTGCCGGCGGAGGTCTTCCAGATCGACCGGCACCCGGGCCATCGGCGGAGGAACCTCCGGCGCCGGTTCGCCGGACAACCCGGCCTCGGCCTCGGCGCTCTGGATTTCCTCCTCCAGCGTCTGCAGCCAGGGCTGCGGCTCCAGGGCCGACCCCAGCGTCGTCGCCAGATATTCGTCGCTTTCCGCTCTGAGCCTGGCGAAACTGGCCGATTCGACGCCGCTGCGGGCATCGCGGACGGCGGGTTTCACGAGCGCCAGGATCCGGTCGAGAAGCAGGGGCTTGACGAACCGTTCCGAAAGCCGGTCGGAGACGCCCGGCAGGCGCATCCCGTACTGCTTTTCGAGCCGCTTCAGTTTTTGCAGAAAGGACCGGGCCAGCGGCGCCGTTTTGTGTTCGAGGTCTTCGCGCCAGCGGTCGGCGGCGCTCGTGCGGCCCAGCCGCGAGAGCACTTCGTGCGCCAGCTCCATGGGGGCCAGGTTCCACGCCTGCCGCTCGTAATCGGCTTCGTGCCTCAGAAAATCGAGCAGGCAATGCAACTGTTCGCCGTAGTCGGATTGCGTGGTGGTGGTGTTATATTCAAGAAAGCGATCGAATTTTTCGACGATGCAGCGCAGGATCGTTTCCAGCAGAAACGCCGCCTCTCCGCGCGAAACCGTGCGGTCGAGATCTTCCAGCAGCCTGACTGGCCGCAGCGGGTCTTCGTTTTCGGCAAGGTAATCGAGATACGCCTCGGCTCCCCGCTGCACGATCCCGCGCAGGTTCCCCATCGACAGCATCCGCGGATGAAACAGGTCGCTGCCGTATTTCTTGACGAACGACTTCACCTTTCGCCACGTGGCCGCGTCTTTGAGGGCCTCGACGCTGCTGAGCCGCATGGTGGCGCTGTGCTTCAGCCACAGCCGCAGGTAGACTTCGAGCACCTGGCCGGTGAGCTCGACGAGTGGTTCGTCGGCGAGGGGCAGGCCGTCGGGGCCGGTCGCCGACGAGACGATGGTGGCCAGCGTCGCATGCAGGGCCGTCTCGAGCAGCCGGTCGAACTCGGTGATTGACATGCCGTTGGGGGGCGACGTCCGCTCCATGACGTACGCGGTCCGCAGCACATGCCAGGTCTCGCGGAACATCCCCAGTTTCGGCAACTGCGCGAGGAGCAGGCGGATCAGCGACTGCAGGTTTCGGGCGGTCAGAATTTCTCTGGGGCGGCCCCCGCGATCGATCGGGACGTACAACAGCGGCCGCCGGGACAGGTCCCGCAAAAGCGGCGGCAGCGCGCGGCGCACGCCGTGGACGTTTCCCTCGGCCAGCAGCCGCAGCACCCCCAGCGCCATTTCGTCGATGTCACGGCGGCGCGACGGGCGCACGGCGGTCTGCGTCAGGCCCTTGATGGTCCGGGTGGTATCGTTCAAGGCCACCGCCGCGGAAATCACCGAATTCAACAGCCCGAATTTGACGTGGAGCTGGCGGTCATACTCCCCCAGGGAATCGGGGTCGCCGTCGGGTTCGAGAGGCTCCCAGCCTGCCAGGTCGTCCATCAATCGTCCCATGTCCGCCAGCACGTTGTCGTTGCGTTTCTCCCAGTGGCGGATGGCCTCGAGCTTTTCGTCCATCAGCGGCCGAACCGCAGGCGCGCCTGCCGGACGATCGGGCGTGCCGCGCCGCGGCACGCCCGCCAGAATTTCAGCCACCGATTCCCAGGCCTGCGACACGGTGACCAGAAAACGCAGGCGGGTCTCGAGGGGCAGAGCGATCAGATCGAGATCGGTTTCGAACTGCGGACCCGACTCGTCCATCGTGTCGCCGGTGTGGCCGTCCTGGGCGCTGTCACGAAACACGACGTTCTCGTAGGCGGCGCCATAGAGGGCATCGGTCTCCTCGTCGGGCTCTTCGCGCACCTCGAACAGGTCGTCATCGGGCTCGAACGTGTCCGAACCGAGGTCCTCGCCGGCCGCCGCCGGCCCCGGTTGCGGGCGGGCCGGGCGGCCTTCCCCCAGTTGCAGGTCGCCGCCCGTTCCCCGAGTGAGCACCGGGACCAGTCCCCACTCCCCGGCGTTGACCTCGACGTAGTCGAAAAACTTCTTGACGAGAGGCCAGGCGTCCGTTTCGTCGCGCGCCTGGACCAGGCTGAGCCACGCCATCATCAGCGGAAAGAATGAAAAGGCCCCGGCTTCGAGGGGTACGGTCTGGCTCTGGCTGAGCCACTGGATCAGCAGGTTCATCGCGGCGAGGGCGTCGTGCTTGCGCACCAGCAGATCGACGACGATGGCGTACGCCCGGGGCGATTGAAACTCGTCGACGTGCTGCTTCCAGAAGGCGATGTCTCCGGCCGCTTCTCCGGCCCGGTGCCACGCGGACAGCGCCTCGGTCACGCGGACCGCCGATTCGTAGCTTTCGCCGCCGCTCACCGGCGGCAGGTCGGAGACCGTTGTGGTGGCGAATTTGTCCCAGAAATCGGCGAGGCGGCGAAAGCGGTCCGCGACCGCCTGACACACGTCGCTTTTCCCCGCCGCGGCGGCTTCGCACAACAGCCGCGAGCAGCCGTTGAATATCTGTTCCATGATCGCCACCAGCTTGTCGACCCGCGGGTCGGCGACGCTGTCCTCCCGCGCAGAAAACAGCGGAAACTGCCCCTGAAATCCGAGGATGTTCCACGGATCGACGATTGCCCCGCAGTCGATCCCGCGCAACAGCAGTTCTTCGACCTCGGCAATTCTCTGCTCGGCGCCGGCGATGTTTCCCCGGTCCAGGTCGAATTGCACGAGGGTGATTCGCAGTTGAATTTCGGTCTCGAAGCGGGTCGACGTGGCGGGAATGACGGCGGCCTGCCGGCGCGCCGCCTCGGCGTATCCCATGCGCGCAAAGAGGTACGCCAGATGGGCCCGCTGCATCTGCCGGCAGCCGTAATGGGCCAGGTACAGATTCAGGTGCTGGCGGATCCGCCCGAACGGCTGCTGCACAAGCTGGGCCTCCTTCCGCAGCCGGTCGCCGTGCTTCCCCTTCATCGTCTCGAGCAGCCGCGAATAGAAGGCGTCGCGCTGCCTGGCAATCTTGGGGAGCAGCGACGTGAGACTGACGTTGGAGTCGTGCGTGTCGGGGCCGGAACCGCTGACCGAGGAGGCCATCAGCATCGTGCCCGCCAGGACCGCCGCCGCTTCGCGCACCCGTTCGTCCGGCGGCACATGGTCGGCCTGCGAAATCCAGTCGCGCAGGGCGTCGAGTATGATCGCGCGGACCACGAACCGGCGGTAACGGCCCGAGACATCCAGGCAATGCGGGTCCCATTCTCCGAACGTATAGTTCGTCCGCTTGTATACTGGTTGAGCGTGGTCGTAAGCCCGCACGTCGAGCGCCAGTTCGTCGAGGCAGGCCAGGTCGAAATACGCCGACGCCAGGATGTCGCCGGGCATTTCATTGAGGATCGCGAGGGCGCCCTCCACGAGGTCGTGATACAGGCCGGTCGCAGCCCC
>JBLMWR010000041.1:0-6112 GCA_050257335.1 Deltaproteobacteria bacterium
GACCCAGTGTCCATCGCGCCCCTGCGCCTGTTCGAGGAGCGTGTCGGCGGCGATCAGGTGATTGTAGACGGCGTTCCGCAAGTGCGGGAGATAGAGGCCGCCGAAGGCCCCGTGCCAGTACGGGCAATTGCACTGCGCGCGGTACAGCTCGCTGCGGGCCTGCGAGACGAGATCGGGATGTTCGCGGGCGGCGTCGCCCCCGGAAAGCTCGTGCAGCCGTTCGCTCACCTGCAGCATCCGCGCATACATTTCGTTGCTTTCGGGGTACTTGACGCGGAAGTTCCGCCAGAAGCCCCCCTTGAGGAACTGCGCGATCCGTGGCCAGCCGCTGTCGGTATGCTGCCGCTCGTGAACCAGGTGCTCGTACTCGATCTGCCGCGACACCGGCAGCGCCCATTCGGTCATCTCGCGGTAGCTGGCGTCGGGAAGATAGATCTTGCCGATCGGGGAGACGTTGTCGACGACTTCCGCGAGGGTCGCAATTTTGATCCAGTCGGCGTTGGCCTTGAGCGTGTCGAAGAAGCGGTGGATCCAGCCGTCCTGGTAGACGTGCTTTTTCGTCCCCGGCCAGGTCCCGAATTTTTCGCCGTCGTCGCCGAAGGTCACCACCGAATTCGGATACCTGTCGGCGATCTGGCGAAGGTAGTTGATGGTCTCCTGCGGATCGGCGAAGGGGATCGTATAGCGCAGCTTCTCGCTGCCCGGAAAGATCTTGAGCAGTCGTCCTTCGTCTTCCGACAGGTAGTACCCGTACAACTCGTCTTCGCGCAGCCCCGCCGAGCGGAAATGGAAATCGTCGAGAATCGTGTACTCGATGCCGGCCTGCGTGATGTCGCCGGCGAACGACTGCTCCCACACCCGTTCGGGGACCCACATGCCGCGGACCTGCGCGCCGAAGAGCTTTTCGAGATAGCGGGTGTAGGCGGCGATCTGCCCGACGCGGTCGCGGCGGGGGATGGTGGCCAGAATCGGTTCGTAGAACGGCCCGCCGACGATCTCGATCTGGCCGCGGTCGGCGAGCATGCGGATCCGGTCGATGTACTCGGGATGCCTTTCGACGAGCCATTCCAGGAGGCTCCCCGAGGTGTGCAGGGCCACGGGGATCTCGGGGTATTTCTCGAGCACGTCGAGAAACGGCCAGTAGCTGTCCTGATAGGCAGCTTCGAAAACCCCGTCGAAGTTTCCGATGGGTTGATGGTCGTGCAGCGCCAGCACGAGACGAATGCGACAGCTCATGGACAGCTTCCCTTCCTCCATTACGGAGGCTGTGAAATCAGCACTTACAGCCTCGAAGCGCGCGTTGCGAAGCCGGCAGCCAGACGCCCCATAATCTCATCCGTGCGCGATTTGGGCAACTCAGCCCGCCGGACTTCAGTCACCGGGACTTGAATCAGAAAACGATGGACGGAATTCTCCGAACGCGAGTCAACGACAGCCATATTTCCCCAGTCTGCCGCCGCCAGGCTTTCGTCTGTAAAAATGGGATCTCTGCCGCGAGTTTGCCGGCGGTTGTTCTGTGCCTTCAGTAAGTGGCGCCGGCCGTGAATTCGACTTCGATTTCGCGTAAAAAGGCCCCCGCCTGCTCGGGGAGCACGGGGTTGATGTAGAAGCCGCTTCCCCACTCGAAACCGGCGATTCGCGTCAGCCGCGGGATGATTTCCAGGTGCCAGTGATAGTGGGGGATTTCCTTGGTGTCGAACGGCGCCGTGTGGATGATGTAGTTGTAGGGCGGGTCATCGAGCGCCATTTCGAGCTTGCCGAGAATCGTCTTGAGAACCGTCCCCATTTCTTCGACCCCCTGCCGGGGAATGTTCTCGTAATGGCTCGAATGCTGCTTGGGGAGGACCCAGGTTTCGAAGGGAAAGCGGCTGGCGAAGGGGCAAAAGACGACGAAGTTGGGGGTGTCGAGGACGATGCGGCTGGCGGTCGCCAATTCCTGCTGGATCATGTCGCAATAAATGCAGCGCCCCCGGTAGTTGTAGAACTCGAGCGACCCGGTCATCTCCTCCCAAACCGAGATGGGGACGACGGGGGTGACGATGAGCTGCGAATGGCTGTGATCGAGCGAGGCCCCGGCGAGGGCCCCGACGTTTTTAAAAATCAGCCCGTGCACGAGTCGCGGATCGCGCTTGAGATCGACCAGCCGGTCGCGATACACCCACAGAACCTCGCGGATGTTGTCGACCGAGAGGCGCGACATGCTGGTTTCATGATGCGGACATTCGATGATGACTTCGTGGGCGCCGACCCCATTCATCAGGTCATAGATGCCGTCGCCGCGCTTGTTGAGTGCACCCTCGACCTGCAGCGCGGGGAACTTGTTGGGGACGACGCGGACGCGCCAGCCGGGGTTGTTGGGGGTGGTATGCGGTTCGCGATACGCCAGAATCTCCGGGGGCGTATTGGCTTCGCTTCCCTTGCAGAACGGGCAGAAGCCGGTCGATTTGACGGGTTCGATCCGCGTGAAGTCCTGCGGGCGCTTGGCGCGGTCGGTCGCGATAATCACCCAGCGGCCGACGATCGGGTCTTTGCGTAGATCAGACATGAAACATAAGACTCACAATTCAGGAATCGTCAGTACGATAAGCCCACGGGCCGCGTCCCGCGGGTAAGAACGCCGATCGGCCTCACGCCTGCCACATGATCTTCTCGTAATCCGGCCCCGGAACGCGCATCTCGAGGGCCCCCTCCCGCGGCGCCCGATCGACCGATTGCCCTTCCGCCACGACTTCCACAAACAGGTGAATGGGAGCATCGGGTTCGAGGCCGAGGTCGGCGAAGCGGACCGTCGTCTCGAGGATCTGGGCGACCGCCACGTTGACGTGTACCTTGGGCAACACCTGCCGGTTGCGGTACAGCCGGGCCTGCATCGACGGTTTGCCCGGGTCGGCGATCCGAATCTCGTATCCCTGCGGCTCGAGAAACTGGATGCGGACTTCCTGGACACGGCCGAGATCGTCCACCGCCGAACGTCCCGTGTCGACCCTCAGCATCAACTGTTCGATGTCGAAGCCGAAATACACTTCGCGAATCATTCCTTCGGTCACGAGCGTCATCGTGCCGCGCTCGCTTCCCGAGATGTAATGCCCGGCATTGATCCACTCGAAATAGGTCCGCCGACCGTCGACCTTCACCGAGAGAAAACCCTTGGGCTCGCTGTGAATCGTCCGCCGGACCAGCCGCGTGATGGGCCGATTGAGCGCCGAAGGGGGCTGCGTTCCGAGGCAGGTATACACGTTCTGCAGGTGCTTGCGGAACAACTGGTCGAAAAGATCGTCCTGGGCCGACGAATGGTCGTCCCCGAACCACCAGAACCAGTCGCTGCCCTCGGCGATATAGAGTTCCTCCCAGGCCCGCGCCAGGGCGTCGGGCGCCACCTGCCCCTGGGCTTGCGCCGAGAGCAGAAACTGCCGCGTCTGGTACAAGAGATCCCAGGCGGTGTTGTCTTCGTGGTGGCCGATCCAGATGGCGAAATTGTGCGAAATCCAACTGCCGGCGAAGAGCCGCCCGATCCGGTCGGTGGCCGGATAGTCGCGCAGGTGATCGCACATCCGCGACGGGCGGATGACCGGGTGCCGCGCGGCGCCGCGATAGAGCGTCCGCAGAAACTCGACCCCCCCGTCAGGGTAATATTCCCAGCAGTTCTCTCCGTCGAGAATGATCGGAACGAGGGCGGAGCGGCCGGCGTTGTTCGATTCGACGGCGCGGCCGATGGCCTCGACCCGGCCCAGCAGGTCGTGGGCCGCCCGCGTGGGATCGCTCCGCTGGTAGTGGAACCCGATCAGATCGCTCAGGCCGTGGTCGCGGAAGACGATCTGAAGCTGCTGCCCCTGCTCTTCGACGCGCCAGGGGCGGTACAGCATTTCGGGATGCCGGATGAATCCCTGGGAATCGCGCGAGATCCAGCCGTTCGTCGAGCGCGCCAGAATTTCTTCGTCGGTGGCGATCCATTCGATTCCGGCCTGGCCGATGACGGGAATGATGTCCTGGGAGACCGAGCCTTCGGACGGCCACATCCCGACCGGCGCTGCGCCGAACAGTTCTCTGTGCAGCGCCACGGCGCGGTCGATATGCACCTTGGCATCGGCTGCGTACGAATCGAGGTGCTTGGGCAATTCGCATTCGGGCATCGCCTGCCGGGCGCTGCGTTTGTCCCACAAGAGCGGCAGGATGGGGTGGTAAAACGGCGTGGTGGTCAGCTCGACCTGTCCGCTGCGAGACAGTTCCCGGTGCAGCGGAATGATCTCCTTGAGGATCTGCAACTGTTTGTCGAGCAGACGCTGCTTCTCGGCCTCGGTCCAGAACCGCCCCTTGTTTCGCAGCTCGCGCAGTTCGGCGTCCTGCTCGAACGCCAGCGGATGCATCCAGGTGAGATTGTTCCACACCTGCAGGTCGCGCAGGTCGCGTTCGTTGAAGCGCGGCAGGGCTTTTTCGGCGCTGTCGCGGCCGAACCCGCGCCGCAGATACAATTCGTGATACCGCGGGTGCGGCCGAATCATGTTGTCGACGCTCGCCATGAAAAACTGGTCGAGGATGTACAACGCGTCGACTTCCGAAAGTCCGTCGGCGGGAATGCGCGAGATGTCGAGATGTCGGTCACTCCCCCCTTTGTCCGTGTACCGCTGGATCTGCAGCAAGAGGCTCGGGACCAGGTTGATGGCACAGCGAAACTCAGGCACCTCTTTGAGGTGTAATGCCATCCCGTAATAGTCTTTCGTGCCGTGAAGCCGGACCCAGGGCATCAACGTTTCGCCACTGACATCGTCGGGGTAATACGGCTGGTGCTGGTGCCAGAAGAAGGCCAGAGAGATTGGCTGCATTCGAGGGTCGCAACGTGAAAAAGAACGTCGCCTGGATGTTCTGACGACGGGAAGGCAAATAGGATTACGGCCAGCGCGATGACCACGATTGAGCGGGGCGCATCTGGTGCTCCGTAAGTCGACGTCGAATCAATGGATTGGGCGTCGCGCCGATGCTTCGTCACGATTATCGACAAGCCCGGCACAGACCATGAATATATCCCAACCGTCAAATTCCGGAAAGGCGACCTAGATTCCCAGGGCAAATCAAAAAAATTGGCCATCGCAGAGAATGCCTGCGATGGCCAAGTCGGCAGATTGTTTCACGAACTGCCTGATTTCGACCTTGCTGCGACGGGCACATCGCCATTCCGGGCGCCAAATCCCGAATCGCTGGGCGATTCGACCCGCCGGATCCGAATGTCGTCGGGCGCCTCGACGCCGATTCGGACTCTGCCACCGCGGACCTCGACGACCGCAATCTCGATGCCCGGTTCGATTTAAATTCTTTCGCCAGTTTTGCGGCTGAGAACAAGCATTGGTTTCCTCCCTGATGTTCCTGCTTTTAGAATGACGGGGTGCCGACTACGCCAAGCCGGCCGAAATGTCGCCGGCTTGCCGGCCTTTGAATCTCCGAATTCACTCTTCGTAGTACGACGCTCCGTCCACCATCTTTCAGAAAAAGCAGCCCGGATCGGCCACTTTCTCTCAAGTTTCCTGAACTCTGTATCTAGACGCGGCCGGAGGCGTTCACGTCACAGAGAATCGGCAGCACCATGCGAATTTGCGGAACTCAAATGGACTGCAGTACAAGTGTACTAAAGAATACCAACAGGAGGGGATTCGTCAAGACCGATTCTTCCAGAATTCCATTCGAACGCATCCTGCTTGACATAAGTGGCAATTCAGGCATATAGTTCGGCGCGCAGACCTATCGGCGACGAAACCCGGTTCCCGCCGTCCGTTTGCCCTGGTTTGCCGCGAGAGATCAGATTATGGCTGCAACGGATGGCTTGCCGAAGACGGTCGACGACCGTAATGGATCGGAATCCGGAGGCGGCGAATTGCCGACCCGTCTGCGGCTATTGTGCGTCGGAAGCGTTGAGCCCTCCTGGGTCAGCCTGACCTTGCAGCTCGACGCGCTGGGGTGCGTCGAACCCAATTTCAAGTGGGTCTCGACCGCCAACGAAGCACTGGCCCTGCTGCGGGACGAAAGCTTCGATTGCCTGCTGGTGCGGGTCAATCCGGGCAGGCAGGCGCCGGGCGACGATCCGTTGGGTTTGTCGCGCGGCATCCGTGCCGGCGGCTGTGCC
>JBLMWR010000042.1:0-2874 GCA_050257335.1 Deltaproteobacteria bacterium
CCATCGGGTGCGCGTCCGCGACCTGGGAAGCCAGAACGGCACATTCGTGAACGAGGCGCTGGTCGCGGAGTGCGAACTGAAGGATGGAGACCGGCTGCGCGTCGCCTGCATCCCCTTCGAAGTTCATATCGGTGAATGAGGTTCCTATCGGAGAATCAGGTGCCCGCCATGAAACGCATGAAACGAGCGCTGCTTGTGCTGATGATCGTCCTGCTGGCGGCCGGGTTCGTCCGCGGCTGGATCATCCTCTCTCGACCACACCACCAGCCGGAAACGAACAAAGTGGATGTGAAACTCACCGTCGATCCCGAAAAGATGGAGCAGGACGCCGAGCGCGTGAAGGAAAAGTCGGAAGAGTTGGGGGAAAAGGCACGGGAGAAAATCCGCGACGCGACGCGTGCATCGGATCGGCACGATGAGCCCGCCACGCCCGCGCCGGATCGGGAATAGACTCACCGGGAGGGGCGGCAAGGTGGTTTGCGATGACGGCTGCAGGCGATTTCCATTATCCGGGTAGCGCGGGGAGGGCGTGACGTCATGAAATGGCCGCAGCGATCGCAGAGCCTGGGAATGCTGTTGCTGGCGATCTGGTTGATCGTCAGCGGGGCGACGGCGTTCGTCCACCTCGGGTCATTCAACCTGGGCCCGCTCTTGGCAGCACTGGCCATCGCGGCCGGCGTGCTGATTCTGCTGGGCCGGTAGAGAAAAGGAGACGCGAGATGACGCTCCTCGAATTCGTCCTTTTGCTCATAATTGCCGGCGTGTGCGGGAGTCTGGCGCAGGCGCTGGCCGGGTATTCTCACGGCGGCTGCCTGGTTTCGATCGTCCTGGGGCTGATCGGCGCCATGCTGGGGACGTGGCTGGCACGGCTCCTGGGGCTGGGGGAAATCCTCTCGATCCAGATCGGCAGCCAGCCGTTCCCGATCATCTGGTCTGTGATCGGCGCCGCCTTGTTCGCGGGAGTCCTGCACCTGTTCAGCCGGCGGCCGTAACACAAGTCGCGTTTTCGATCCGGATAAAAAATGCTCAGGGAGAATCATCATGGAATTCCCGGACGCACGGCTCAAACTGCCCGAGCCGCGAGCGGCGGAACGTGACAAGGCCGCTCAAGAGACGGATGCCGGCTGCGAAATCAGAATCGTACCCGCCGTGCCGGCGGGGCGATTCGCGGCCGGGTGTGACCGGGAGTGCGAAGAAAGGCGCGCGCTTCAGCAACGCCGTCGCCGCCGTGCCAGTCTGCTGGAGGCGGAGATTCACGGTCCGCCGGCGCGCGAGTAGAGGGGACCGAAAGGGGGCGTTCCATACCTTTGCTCCGGGGGGCGGGGCATGCCGCCACGCTACCCCGTTCCGCGTGTGAACAAATCGACCCGTCCCCTGTTTGCTTCTTACGGAGATGACGCACCTCCCGATATAATGATCGCCGGGTGCACTCCATGAGAAAAATCATCGTGACTGCGTTGCTCGTCGCAGCGGCGGCGGGTTTGGTCGGCTGGCGGCTCACGCGACCGAAGCCGAAGAGGACGGAAATCGTGCTGTACGGCAACATCGACCTGCGGCAGGCCGAGTTGCCGTTCAACAACAGCGAGCGGATCGCCGCCGTCCTGGTCCAGGAAGGCGATGTCGTGAAGCCTGGCCAAGTGCTGGCCCGGCTCGAAACCAGCCGACTCGAGCCGCAAGTGGCGCAGGCCGAAGCGCAAGCCGCGGCTCAGGAGCAGCTCGTGGAGAAATTGCATCACGGCAGCCGGCCCGAAGAGATCGCCCAGGCGCGGGCGAACGTCGCCTCGGCCGAGGCCGACATGACCAACGCCCGCAGGAAATTCGAACGGTTCCAGGCGCTGGCGGAAAAGAATGCCATCAGCCGACAGGATCGCGACGACGCCCGGGCCGCCCTCGATGTGGCGGAGGCGAAGCGGGAGGTGAGCGAAAAGGCGCTGGAGCTGGCCGTTCTCGGTCCGCGACGGGAAGACGTGTTGCAGGCCGAAGCGCAGCTCATGGCCTATCAGAAGCAGTTGGAGTTTCTGAAGCAGCAGTTGAAGGATGCCGAGCTGGTCGCCCCGGTCGACGGCGTGATTCGCACGCGGCTCATGGAGCCGGGCGAGCTTGCCTCGCCGCAAAAGCCGGTTTTTTCGCTGGCGATCACCAACCCCAAGTGGGTGCGGGCGTACGTCTCGGAGCCCGACCTGGCGAAGGTCCGCGACGGAATGAGGGCGGCGATCGTGGTCGACAGCTTTCCGGAACGGAGCTTCGACGGCTGGGTCGGTTTCGTCTCGCCAGTCGCCGAATTCACCCCCAAGTCGGTGCAGACCGAGGAGCTGCGGACGAGCCTGGTGTACGAAGTCCGCGTGTTCGTCAGGGACGCGACGAACGAGCTGCGGCTGGGGATGCCGGCGACCGTGCATCTGCCGCTCGGAGAGAGCCAGGGTGACGCCGCGGAGAAACCTTCATCGCCGCCGGCTCATTCGGCGCCGCCGGCTGAAGAGGCCCGGCGATGAGCGCGCAGGACGAGCGAGGCCCGACACTCGTGGGACGCGGGATCAAAAAGGCGTTTCACCGAGGCCGCGGTGAAATCGTCCAGGCGCTCGACGGCGTCTCACTAGCGGCCCGCGCGGGGGCGCTCACGGCGCTGGTGGGGCCCGATGGCGCCGGGAAGACGACGCTCATTCGGCTGGCCGCCGGGCTCCTGACCGCCGACGCAGGACAGTTAACGGTTCTGGGCCTCGACGTTTCGGCCGACCCGCAGCAAGTGCAGGCCCGAATCGGTTACATGCCCCAGCGGTTCGGATTGTACGAGGACCTGACGGTGCAGGAGAACCTCGATCTATACGCCGATCTGCATGGCGTGCCCATTGAGGAGCGGCGCGAGCGATTCGTGCG
>JBLMWR010000043.1:0-10552 GCA_050257335.1 Deltaproteobacteria bacterium
CAAGCTGGGGCTGGTCAGCGTCAAGCCTCGTTCCGTGATCGATTCGATCACCACGATCCAGAAGCCGTTCCTGCCGCAGAAGTACTACGACGAAATGCAGGGCCTGGCCGCCGGGGCCGACCTGAAGACCGCCGACGTCATCGCCGGCAATTTCATTCCCGAGCTGTTTCATTGCAGCGGGTTCGCCATCATGAATTCGGCGACGAAGGACGGCACGCTGTATCACGGCCGGGTGCTCGATTACGCGATCGACTGGGGCCTGCAGGAGCATGTGGTGGTCGTCGTCGCCGAGCCGGAAAGGGGAATTCCTTTCGTTAACGTCACCTACGCGGGGTTCATCGGCTCGGTGACGGGGATGAACGCCAAATGTGTTTCGGTGGGGGAAATGGGAGGCCGCGGTCTGGGGCACTGGGCCGGCATGCCGATGTCGTTCCTCGTCCGTGAGGTGCTCGAACGAGGGGGTGACCTCGACGAGGCGATCGCCATTTTCCGCGACACGCCGCGCACCTGCCAGTATTTCTACGTCGTCGCGGACGGCAAGACGAACCGGGCCGCGGGGATGGAAGCCAGTTGGGACAAATTCGAGCTGGTCAAGCCCGGTGAAAAGCATCCCCTGCTGCCGACCCCTGTGGAAGACGCCGTGTTGATGTCGGCCGGCGACCGGTACAAAGAACTGGTGCGGCGGACGAAGACCGGGCATGGCGCCTTCGACGAAGAGAGCGCCCGTCGGCTGATGGACTGCCCGGTGGCGATGAAATCGAACCTGCACGACGTTCTGTTCGCCCCGAAGAGCACGAAGTTCTGGATCGCCAACGCCTCGAAAGACAAGAAGCCTGCCGCCGAGCAGAAGTATTATGCCTTCCAGTTGACCGAGTTGCTCGAGCGCAAACCGGAAATGACGGCCCCCGAAATCCCGCTGGTCGGCCAAACCGCCCCGTCCGCCGCCGAAGTCGGCGACAAGCGCTGACCGCCGTCAGGTCGAACGCCGCCCGCGGGGCAGGTTTTCCAACCTGCCCGTCTCCTGTTCCATGAGACCTGGCGTCACTCCAAGGCGATAAAGACGCACCGGAAGAAGTGAGTTCCATCTGATCCGGAACGAAAACGAATTTCACCGCGGATGACTTAGCCCGGCCTGCGGCCGGAACCATAGGAATAGGGCAGAAAAATGGGGAACAGAAAAATTGCGACGTTCCACCTCCGGAAGTCGCAATGCTCCGTCATTTTTTCGCCCCTGATTTTGCTGTCCTATATTCTTGAACCGGATCGAGTTCTGTTTCGGCACGCGGAAATTCTTTGCGTGCTGCGCAAATCTTAACCGTTTGCAATGCTGACCGGCGCGGATAACTACGAACGACGTGAACCGGCACATCCACGCGTATCCGCGTCATCCGCCGCCGATTCATTCGCAACCGCATTGCGGCCGGTTATCATGATCGGCGTCGTTGGCGGCAGTCGCCGGAATCATCTCTGTTCCGTTCGTCTCGAAGGGCTCACCGTGAAGCGAACCCTGCTCTTCGTGGCTTTGGCACTCGTCTTTGTCGATCTTAGTCCGAACGCCGGCATCTCCGCCGAAAATGTCGCCGTCCCCGGAGTGGTCCTCGGCATCCACGGCGGAACGGGGGTGGCGAAGAAAGAAATGACGCCGCAACTTGAGAAGGATTTGCGGGCCGGGCTCGAGCGGGCGCTGAAGGCCGGGTACGCGGTCCTCAAAAAGCCGGGCGGCACAAGCCTGGACGCGGTCGAAGCGGCGATCAGGGTGCTGGAAGATGACGAGTGGTTCAATGCGGGGAAGGGAGCGGTCTTCACGCACGACGGCCGCAACGAGCTCGACGCCTCGATCATGGAAGGCCGCTCGAAGAAGGCTGGTGCTGTGGCCGGAGTGACGACTGTCAAGAACCCAATTTCCGCGGCCCGCGCCGTCAAGGAGAAGACAAAGCACGTCATGCTCATCGGTCGGGGGGCCGAGTTGTTTGCGGAGGAAGCCGGTCTCGAAATCGTCGATCCGAAGTATTTCCGGACGCAGCATCGCTGGGATCAGTTGCAGAAGGAGCTGGCGGAGGACCGCAAAGAGTCGGAAAGGAGAAAGGGCGAGAACCAGCCCGGCGGCAAGACCGGCAAGCCGGGGGCCGCGCTCCGGCCCGTCCGGGCGCATGAATGGAGCACGGTGGGCGCCGTCGCCCTCGATTCTGCCGGCAACCTCGCGGCCGGCACATCCACCGGCGGCATGTCGAATAAACGTTACGGTCGCGTCGGCGACTCCCCCATCATCGGCGCGGGAACATACGCCGACAACCGCACCTGCGCGGTCTCATGCACCGGGCACGGCGAATTCTTCATTCGCTACGCGGTCTCGCACGACATCTCGGCGCTTGTTGAATACAAAGGGCTGGAGATCCAGAAAGCCGCCGACCAGGTCATTCGTGGCAAGCTGAAAGCGGTCGAAGGTGAAGGGGCCGCCATCGTCCTCGACCCGCAGGGGAACTTCGCCATGTCGTACAACAGCGAGGGACTCTACCGCGGGTACGTCACGTCGGAGGGCAAGATCACGGTCTTGCTCTACGAGAAATAAGTGTAAGCGGCGCGATCATCCCAGTTTGGCCGCCTGTTGCTCATCCTGCGGATTGCCGACATTATTGATTCGCCGCGAAATCCGCCGTAGAACCGGCACATCGTGCGAGGGTATTGACGAACGAAGCCTGAATCCCTCCCGGACGAACTGGCTTTTCCACTTCAATTCCGGTAAACTCGGTATGTACTGATTCGATGAGTTGGTCTTCCGTCGGGTGCAGCCCCCCGCCGTCGGGACAACGTGGCTGTTCGACTCATCTTTCTCTCACCTCCTCCCGTCGCCAGGTCCTCCGACGAGAGGCCGCGGCTCTGCTGGTTGCGACGTGTCAACGGTACGCCACTGCGCGTTGCGTTTCTCGTCGTCGTCGCTGCAGTTGAAACGATCTGAACTGAAACGGCCACCCGGCCGTGGCTTTACCGAAGAGGCACTGCGGAGAATGAGGAACATCGATAACATGCACGACGACGACTTCAGTTCGAACTGGACGCAGACGATCGGCGAATTTGGCGCGCCGGCACATCTGGATGAATTCATCACCATGGGGGTCGATCCCACGCAATCGACCGCGGCCAGGCCGGGTACGGAGGAAAAAGTTCTCATGCTCTCGGCCCGGTACGCCGCCGGGGTGGCACTGTGGAACACCAGAGACCGCCGCGACCACGGCCTGAAGGAATGCGAACTGATGGGCGCCATTCTGGGCATTGACCAGCAGCCGTAGCGCTTGCCCGATTCCATTGGCAGAGAAAGGTGGTACCCCGATGCCTTCGACCTTTGGTGGATTTTGGGTGCATGAAGACCACGCCGCTACTCACGTCGTCCTGAACCTTCCGCGAGGCGTTGACGCCGTCAAAATCAGGCGGGTGCAGTATTCCGGCCCGCGCGTCATCATGCCCGAGAAGATCCAGGACTTCGAAAAATGGCTTGGCGACCGCAAGCGCGAAGGCTTTGTGCTCACGACCATCGAGTGAGGCCGGCGCCGCGGTGAATCGCCGGTTTTTCCGCCGTATCGCCGGCCAAGGCCTCCTTGCCGCGAAGGGTCACTTGGACCAGACTATGGAAACTGCCAATGTTCTGATGGCCATCGGCGGAATCGTCGTGTTCGCGGCAATGGCCGTGCTGCGAAAGCGCAACTTGGCCAGCAGAGAGTGTCGCGCCGCGGCGGCAGCGGCCGTAAACCACTATCGAAGGACCAGGGATAAGGCCGATTTGGGTCTTGTGTGCCCCGCCTGCGGAGCGGTTGCCGAACCGATGTGTGACACCCATGACCGCTATCGGTGCGTTGGCTGCAAACGTCAATTTACTGCCGAACGGCATGAGTGGAAAACAGAATAACGGAGCCTGCCATCGCTAGAACCCGAAACACATACGCCAAACGTCAACGCGAACAGGACAAGAAGGAGAGGGCGGACAGAAAACGTGAGAGGCGCGATCAGAAAAAAAGGGCGAGCCAGCCCATGGCTGCGCCCGAAGAGCAGCCTCGTACGGAACAACAGCCCCAGTGATCCGGCCGTCTGATCGCCGGCAGCCCGCCGGTCGTCAACCGTTAGCTGGTGCACAGCCAGAGAGGCTTGCGGCCGATTCAGGAGAACCGTGGTTCGCCACCAAAACGCGAGTCTACATAAGTGAGATGCTTACCGATGATTGAGCCGCTGCAGGAAGAGAAACGGAAGGAGGTATTTCGAATGCTGGTCGAATTGCAGGACGAGGGCTTTACGACCGAGCAATCCCGCGTCCAGATTGCCGCGCAATTCAGTATCAACGTCCGTGACGTTCAGAATGTCGAGCGCGAGGGGATCGCCAAGCAGTGGCCGCCGCTGTAGGATGAGGACCATCGATGTTCTTCGCGACCAGGCCGACCGGCACGCCGAATTCGAAGCCCATCCCCCTCTTCGCTGCATTCGATGTGCAGCGGCAACGATGTCCGGTTTGCGGTGCGGTCGCCTATTCACAATCGGGAATCCATCCGCAATGCGCGATGGAACAGGCCGACGCGGTTCGGATGGCGCGTCTCCGCCGAGTGCGGAAGGCTCCCGGGCTGATGCGCCGGCACTGATGATCGAAGCCCCATCCGGATTCACCTCCTTAGGAGGCGACCTGAAATGGCGGTTTGGCCCCATCGGGATGCCGCGGATCGGCGACCGTTACGCCGCACGATTCAGGGACGATTCATCGTACGCGTCGGCGTCCCGCCCGGCACATGCGGCCGGCAGCTGGCCGCAGCGCACCGTAGCCGTTGAGTGCGAGTCCGTCAGGGGCACCGCTGGTGCGCAACCGTGCAGGCGTGTCACGGCCCGGCGGCGCGGCCGAACGGGGACGGGGACTCGGTCGATTTTGTGCGGCAGTTCGCCCCGTTCGCCCAGGGTCTGGTAGACATCGCCGGTTTCCAGATCGACCGTTTCGTTCTGGCTCAAATGAACCGGCGGAGTCCGGTACAGGACCCGGAGCGCCGTCATGAGCGGCAGATTGCGATAGAGTCTTCCATAGCGGGCCTCGATCGCCGCCCTGACGCGCGGCGCATGACGCGGGCTCAAAAAAGGAAAAATATGGTGCTCTACGTGATAGCCGAAATTCAGGTGCAGCCAATGCACCCATCGCGGGACAGAGACCGAAAGTGAATTCAGGAGGGGATCGTTGACGTGTTCGGTTTCGTCACAGAACAGGTGATTGGTGGAAATGTATGACATTTGCAGGACGTTGGCGATCACCATCGGAAAGACGTAGATCAATAGAAAACGCGCGGGCCCGACGAGAGTGAGCACGGCGGCCCAGAATCCGGCCATCAGGAAGAAGAGTGCAATCTGCCGCGAGCGCCGTGCTCCGTTCGAGTCGTCATATCGCCGGCCGTGAATGAACAGCGTGATGATCGCGTGGAAGGAAAACCAGAAACCTAGAAACAGATAGCTCCGCCGATAACCAGACCCCGGAGCGAAGGTCAATGTAAACCGGGCGACCCGGTTGTTCATGAACATCATGACGTTCCCGAATGAGTCGGGGTCGCTGCCGCTCACCGACGTGTGCCCGTGGTGCGCCCGGTTGTGCCAGGCTTTCCAGTGCGCAGGTCCAATGCAGTACGGTAACATGCAGAGGCCGCTCAGCCAGTTCTGCCAACCGGCACTCTTGACGATTGTTCCGTGCAGAATCTCGTGCGCCAGAAACATCAGGCAGCCGTAGCTGTGCCCGAGAATCGCGGAAACCAGGAGCGACCGCCCTCCATGGCTTCCGCTGGTCAAAACGAATCGGACGGCCAGGGCGATGATTGCCAGATGGACCGGCAGCCATGCCAGCCGGTAAAGATCGCGCCGAAACTGTTCGGACGGGATGTCCCCTCGCAGGGCGCGAGCATAGTCCGCACACGAGTGCTGAGTGCCGCTGTCGTACATGGCCGGGCCTTCAGACAAATGAACCGAACGTCGGGTCGTCGGGGCCGGACATTAGCAGATGCATCGCGTTTGCCGCAATATCGCATTTCGTCAGGACGAAGATGCATCAGTCTACGGCCTCCCTCGGTGGGAAGGTTCCGCGACTTGAACTCGAACCAGGAACTTGAACAGTGATGGTTGCGGCGCTTACGCCTTCGTCCAGCGGGCGACGTCTTTCGCCGAATAGGTGATGATCATGTCGGCGCCGGCGCGTTTGATCGAAGTCAGGATTTCGAGGGTCGTGCGCCGTTCGTCAAGCCAGCCGTTGCCGGCGGCGGCTTTGAGCATCGAGTATTCGCCGCTCACGTTGTAAGCGCAGAGCGGCACCTCCGGATGCGCCTGCTTCACCCGGCAGATGACGTCGAGGTACGACAGGGCGGGCTTGACCATGATCAGGTCGGCGCCTTCGGCAAGGTCGAGTGCCACTTCCCGCAGCGCCTCAAGGGCGTTGCCCGGATCCATCTGATAGCTGCGGCGGTCGCCGAACTGAGGCGTGCTTTCGGCCGCCTCGCGGAAAGGACCGTAAAAGGCCGAGGCGTACTTGGCGGCGTAGCTGAGGATCGGGGTGTGCTCGAAACCTGCGTCGTCGAGCCCGCGTCGGATGGCGGCAACCATGCCGTCCATCATGCCGCTGGGGGCGATGACGTCGGCCCCGGCTCGGGCGTGGCTGACCGCCTGCTGGGCGAGCAATTCGAGCGTGGCGTCGTTATCGACGTCGCTGCGTCCGCCGCGATCAACAACCACGCCGCAATGACCGTGGTCGGTGTACTCGCAGAAGCACAGATCGGTGATCACCAGCAGGTCGGGCGAAGTCTCTTTGATCTTGCGGATCGCCTGCTGGACGACGCCGTCGTCGCGGGAGGCGGCCGAGCCGGTCATGTCTTTCCACTGCGGAATTCCGAACAGGATCACGCCGGGAATTCCCAGATCGCCGATCTCGCGGATCTCGGGAGCGAGGAGATCGACTGAGAACTGGGCGTGCCCGGGCATCGAGCCGATCGGCTGGCGGGCGTTCGTGCCATGACGCACGAACAGGGGCAGAATCAGATCACGGACGCTGATTTCTGTTTCGCGAACCAGCTCGCGCAATGCCGGATGTTGGCGCAGCCGGCGCAGGCGCAGATTGGGATAGCTGGGGCCGGAATCTGGCGCATGAGGCATGAAGAAAGCTCCAAATTCACTCTAGGCCATTGCAGAAGGCGCCGTCAAGCCAGGGAATCGTGGCTTGAGAACGGCGGATCCGAGTCGTGTGCAATGCGCACAACGCAGAGCATCGGGACGCTTCTTCCCGGCCAAAGCGCGGGAACGAGGAGTTGAGAAATCTTACGGAACTGTAATTGGGCTTTCCTTTGCTCGCAGGCGACGCGATCGGACTTCCCACCTGCGACCGGCGCCTGTATGATCGGGGGTGTAAGTGGAATTTGATGTTTCCGGCGGCCTGCCAGGGGTGGTCTTTTGATTCCGGGCCCGCCCCCTTCCTGCCGTGCTCCCGGCAAAGGGGTGTTCAAATCTCGCCGATCCGTCAGAGACGCCGGTGTCTTGCAGATTCAACGAGCGACCATGAGTGCTGGACGGTGTCTCGCGGAATTCCGGTATGAACCGGGCCAGGTCACCGAAGTGCTGGAGTTCTTGAAACGGACTCGCAGCGAGCTGCGAATGTTGCGGAAGGCGTACGTCTTCCGGGACAAAGTCCGGATTTTCGACGTGAATGGGGACTGGTTCGAGGTCGGCGGCGTGGGGTACCCCGACGCCGACGTGGTGCCGGTCCTCGATGCCGTCAACACGGCGTTCAACCGCGAAACGATTCACAGGCCGACGGAGGACGAATACAAGGAATTCAAGACCGGCCGGCGGTACACATGGGCCGCCGATCGGGTGATGTAACTAAGGTGATGTCGCTAAGAAGTCTGCCCTCCGGGACCATGACCATACAGGTGCTGCACGGGCGTCTTATGCCCCCAGGCGATTTCCTCGACGGTCAGACTGAAGGCGGCGGCGATTCGCTGGCGTTCCGTCGGGCTGGGGGTCCAGCGACCCAGAATGATGGCGGTGACACGATTGTCGTCGAGACCCGATTTCTCGACGAGGTCGGCCAGCGAGACTTTTTGCAATTCACACAGATCCCAGACGCTGACGGCCATGTTAGAAATTCTCCTTCAACCCGAACCGGTGATAGCGGATGTTCCGCGGATCCATGCTGTGCCCCCAACTGATCTCATCGACCGAAGCGCCGAAAGCCGCGGCGATTTTCTGCCGTTCGGCGGGGCTGGGAGTCCAGCGGCCGACGGCGATCGCCTCGACCCTCTCGGGGGTCATGCGGGCCCGCTCGGCGATGTCTTCAATGGTCAATTGCGTTTCCTCAAACAGGATGTCGATCGTTTTCATCCGTCTCCTGCAACCCGGGTCGTGACGCGACTTGGTGAGGTCATCTGGTTAAAATTCTTGGAATAGTATATCAAATAGCGTGGCGGTGCCGGCAAGCCCGTCCCGGGTCAGCGCCGGCGGCCGGCCAAAAGCCAATCCATCAGTGGATCCGACATTTCAGGGAGCAAGCGTCTCATGGCGACAGGTACACTGGATCGAGTCTCGGGGATTCCGGCCGCCGAGGAAGCCGAACAGAAATTCCAATATCCCGGAATTCCCACGACGTGTGACGGGGCGGAAGCCGTCGTCTGGGTCGAATCGCGGATCAGCCAGGGATCGGGGGCCTACCCGATCACCAGCTCGACAACGATGGGAGGCGGGTTCAATGCGGCGATGATGAACGGCATCCCCAACCTGTGGGGGGACCAGCTCGTCTTCGTCGAGCCCGAGAGCGAACACTCGGCGGCGACCTTCTGCGAAGGTTTCGCCGTCGCCGGCGGGCGGGTGACGAACTTCACCTCTGGCCAGGGCCTGGTCCTCATGAAAGAGGTGCTGTACACGATTTCCGGAAAGCGCCTGCCGATGGTCTTCAATATCGGCGCCCGGGCCCTCACCAGCCAGGGGCTGAACGTGCACGCCGGGCACGACGACATCATGAGCGTGGCCGACTGCGGATGGGGGGTCCTGTTCGCCCGCAACGCCCAGGAGGCCGGAGACCTGTGCCTGATCTGCCGCAGGGCGGCCGAAGCGTCGAAGACCCCGTTCCTCAACGTGCAGGACGGGTTCCTCACGACGCATACGGTCGAGTCGGTGCGGCTCCCCGAGCCCGAGTTCATGAAGGAGTACATCGGGAAGCCCGAAGAAAAGCTGATGAACCTGATGGACCCGGCCAATCCCCTGATGTCGGGGGTGGTGCAGAATCAGGACTCTTACATGAAGGGGAAGATCGCCCAGCGCTGGTACTACGATCAATGTGAGCCGGCCCTCCGCGAAGCCTTCGACGAGTTCTACCGCAAAACGGGCCGGCGGTACGATTTCGTCGACTCGTATCGCTGCGAGGATGCCGAATTCATCCTGGTCGGCATGGGGTCGTATATGGAAACCGCCCAGGCCACGATCGACTACTTGCGCGACAAGAAGGGCCTCCGGGCCGGGTGCCTGAACATTTACTGCTTCCGCCCCTTCCCCTCGCAGGTCATCGTCGACGCCTTGAAGGATTGCACGGCGTTTACCGTCATCGAGCGGATGGACGACCCGCTTTCGACCACGGGCAACCATCTGACCCGCGAGATCAAGGCGGCCTTCTGCGACGCCATGGGGGGCCAGAACGGCGTCGAAAAAATCGACCGCTTGCCGCGGATTTACAGCGGCGCCGCGGGACTGGGCAGCCGCGACGTCCGTCCCGGCGACATCATCGCCATCTTCGACAACATGATTCACGACGGGCAGGACTTTTTCTGCGTCGGGGTCAAGCATCCTCTGGCGCTGGAAGTGAAGGAAGACCCCGATCTGCGGCCTACCGGCGGGTTCTCGATGCGCGGGCACTCGGTCGGCGGGTTCGGGTCGGTGACCACGAACAAGGTCATCGCCACGATCGGCGGCCAGGTGTTCGGTAAGGACGTGCAGGCATATCCCAAATACGGGTCGGAAAAGAAAGGGCTGCCCACGACGTACTACCTGACGATCGCCGATTCGCACATCTTCACGCATAGCGAGCTGGAATACGTCGACCTGGCGGTGCTCAACGACACAAACGCCCTCTTCAGCGGCGACCCGCTCACGGGGCTGATCGACGGTGGGGCGATCTTTATGCAAAGCCCATACACCGTCCCCGCCGACGTGTGGCAGCGGATTCCCGATCATCACAAGTGCACCATCCGGCAAAAGAAGATCCGTGTCTTCTTCGCCGACATGGTAAAGATCGCCCGCGAGGTCGCCTCCGAAGCCGACCTCGAAATGCGCATGCAGGGGATCGTCCTCCTCGGGGCGTTCCTCAAGCTCACGCCGTACGCGAAGGACAGCGGCATGGGGGATGAGGAAGTTTATGCGGGGGTCGAGAAGGCGCTCCGCAAGTACTTTGGCAAGCGCGGCGACCGCGTCGTGCAGGATAACCTCACCTGCGTCAAGCGCGGATACAGCGAAATGCAGGAAATTCCCCAGTCCATTATCCAGTCCGGAAACGGACAGGCGTGAAGTCATA
>JBLMWR010000044.1:0-8234 GCA_050257335.1 Deltaproteobacteria bacterium
ACGCCTCCCCCGTGATGACCGTGGCCGTCTCGGGCCGACGGAATTTCCGCGAAGTGACCGAAGTCGCCCGCAAGATGATCAAGGAGGAGCTCGAGACGGTCGAAGGCGTCGGCGCGGTGACGCTCGTGGGGGGCCGACAGCGGGCGATCAACGTTTACCTCGACACCGACCAGCTCGCGGCCTACATGCTCTCGGCCCATGACGTCCGGCAGGCGCTCATCCGGCAGAACCTCGAGCTTCCCGGCGGACGGGTTGATGAGGGGACGCAGGAGCTGGTGCTGCGGACGATGGGCCGCGTCGAAAGCGCCGCCGGGTTTGCCGACCTGATCATCGCCGATCGCCAGGGCTACCCGGTGCGGGTCCGGGACGTGGGGCGGGTCGAGGACGGGGTTGAAGAGCCTCGGGGGGTGAGCCGGCTCGACGGCGACAACGCCGTGAGCCTCATCGTCCAGAAGCAGTCGGGCAAAAACACCGTCGAGGTGGTGCACGCGGTCAAAGACCGCCTGCAGGAAATCGCCGCGTCGCTGCCCGCAGACATCAATTTGGTGGTGATCCGAGACCAGTCGCGGTTCATCGAGGCGTCGATTCATGAAGTGCAGTTTCACCTGCTTCTGGCGGTGGTCCTGGTGAGCCTGACGATCCTCTTGTTCATCCGCGACTGGCGGACGACGATCATCGCCACGCTCGCCATTCCCACGTCGATGGTCCCCACCTTCGCTTTCATGACGTACATGGGCTTCACGCTCAACAACATCACCATGCTGGCGCTGATCTTGGCGATCGGCATCGTGATCGACGATGCGGTCGTGGTCCACGAAAACATTTTCCGCCACATGGAAGAGCATGGCCGCCCGGCCATCGAGGCCTCGCGGACGGCGACCGCCGAAATCGCGACCGCCGTCGTCGCCACCACCATTTCGCTCGTGGTGATCTTCGTCCCGGTGGCCTTCATGCAGGGGCGCGTGGGGCGGTTTTTCAACTCGTTCGGCTTCACGGTGGGCTTTGCGGTGCTGGCCAGCATGTTCATCTCCTTCACAATGACCCCCATGCTCTGCTCGCGCTTCCTGAAGGTCGAAGCCGGCCGCAAATCGAGCAAGTCGGGCCTGTTCTCGCGGACCATCGAGTCGGCCTATCTGGCGCTGCTGAAATCCTCGCTCCGCCGCCGCTGGGTCGTGATGCTGGCCACGGTCGCGACGCTGGCGGCGACGCCCGGTATCTTCGCCCTGATCGGCAAGGATTTCATCCCCAAGGACGACCAGAGCGAATTCCAAGTCGTCATGACGCTCCCGGAAGGCTACACGCTGGCGCGTGGCGACGAGCTGTTACGGGAGATCGAGTCGCGCCTCCAGGAGCTGCGCGGCATGCAGCACGTCTTCACCATCATCGGCGACACGACGGGCCGCGTGGCCAAGGGGCAGGGAGACGTCACCGAGGCCCAGGTTTACTGCCGCCTTGCCGACCTCAATGAACGAAATTACAGCCAGTTCGATGTCATGCAGGACGCGCGGCGGCTGATGCGCGAGTACCCCGACCTGCGGGTCGCCGTGCAGGAAGTGCAGGCGTTTTCGACCACCGGTTTCCGGCAGGTGGACATCGATCTGAACCTGGTGGGCCCAGACCTCGCGACGCTCAAAGAGTACGCCGACAAAATCGCCGCCTGGATGGAGGCCGACGGGCACTACGTCGACGTCGATACGAGTCTTTCTCTGCGCAAGCCCGAACTGCGGGTCCACATCGACCGTGAGCGGGCTTCGGACCTGGGCGTTCCGGTGCAGACCATCGCCTCGACGCTGGGGATTCTTGTGGGGGGCGAACCGGTCAGCAAATACAAGGAGCGGGACGAACAGTACGACGTCTGGCTGCGGGCTGAAAAGCCGTTCCGCGACGATCCGAAAGGCATCGACACGCTCACCGTCCCCGCCTCCGACGGAGGCCTGGTGCGGCTGTCCAACCTCGCGCGGCTCGAACCCGCTCAGGGGCCGACGACAATCGACCGATACGGACGGCAGCGGCAGATCGTGGTGCTCGCCAATCTCAAAGGGCTCGCGCTGGGTGACGGGGTGAAGCAGCTTGACGAGTACGTCCGCGGCCTCCCGCTTCCGCCCGGGTACCGCCACGAGTTCATCGGGCGGGCCAAGCTGCTGAAGGAATCGAACAGCAACTTCCTGATTGCATTCCTCCTGAGCTTCCTGTTCATGTACATGGTGCTCGCCGCGCAGTTCGAGAGCCTGTTCCACCCCCTCACGATTCTGCTCGCGCTCCCCCTCACCCTGCCCTTCGCTTTCCTGTCGCTGTTCTTTTTGCGCACCGACCTCGACGTCTACGCCGTCTTCGGCCTGTTCATGCTGTTCGGGATCGTCAAGAAGAACGGGATTCTGCAGATCGATTACACGAACGTGCTGCGCGGGCGCGGGATGGAGCGGGATGCGGCGATCGTCGAAGCCAACCATACCCGCCTGCGCCCGATCCTGATGACGACGCTGATGCTCATCGCCGCCATGGTCCCCATCGCCCTGGGCCGCGGCCCCGGCGCGGGCTCGCGGGCCAGCATGGCCAAAGTGATCATCGGCGGGCAGGCCCTGTCGCTCCTTTTAACGCTGCTGGTCACCCCCGTCGCCTATTCACTGTGGGACGACGCCACCGAGCGCCTGCGGCGCATCGCCCGCAGGCTCTTTTCGCGCAACGGCGAAGAGCGGGTCGCTGTCGCTACGGTCGCCAATGACTCGGTCGCGGGCAAAGCCGGGGGGTGAACCTCCTGGCAACAGTCACTGCCAAGTGCCAGCCCGACTGGCCCGCTGACCGTATCGCGCGCACCCTCGACCGGCGAGCGGCCGGCGTATGCCGGCTGGTTGGATGAAGCGTCACTGAATCCCTGTCGACCTCTCCGGGCTGCCAGCCAGCCGTGCCATTCCCGACTCTACGCTTCCTCTTGGCATGCATGCGGCGCCTGGAGATAATGCCCTCAGCAACGAGGTTTGTGGACGACGGCATGAACGCTCCGCCGCGACGTGCAACGACGGCCGAACGAGTCGCACTGCTCGGCAGTGCGATTTCGGGGACCGTCTCGTACCTGCTCGCATTGCGGGAATTCCAGCCGTGGTGGATCGTCGCGCCGGTGGCATTCCTCGCGCTGCCGATCGCCATGATGTTCTCTGCCGCGGTCATACAGTGGGGCTGCACCCTAACCTGCCGTATCATATTCCTCGCGCTGGGAACCGGGCTGCTGTGGACCGCCGCAAACGAGGAGCATCGGGTCGGATCGGCCTTCATGGGGATGGCCGTCCTCATTTTGGGATCGACCGCACGGAAGGCCGAATGACGCCACGGGCGGGCTGAGGAAGCCCGCCCGACGAATGCTTCACGACGACGCCCGCGACGGTCGCCCGGGATCGGGATGCGGTATCGGGCGCGGAGCAGCGCCGATCGCTGTGGAAGCGTCGTCTTTCGCCCGGCCGTCGCTCGGCGGGGCGAAGCCGTGTTCCTCGCGGCGGGGGTGGAGCAGCCTGGCGATGAGCCCCGTCCAGCCGGTCTGATGCGCTGCCCCCGCCCCGCGGCCGGAATCGCCGTGGAAGTACTCATGAAAGAAGAGATAATCGCGGAAGTGGGGGTCGTGCTGCAGTTTGGGGTGGTCGCCGAACGCCGGCCGGCGTCCGCTCGCGTCGCGCAAAAACAGCTTCGACAGCCGTTGCTGCAGCTCGCGCGACACGCCCTCGATCGTCGTCAACCGCCCCGAGTCGGTCGGGCATTCGATTTTGAAGTCGCCACCGTAATAATGGTGAAACTTCTGCAGCGACTCGATGATCAGGTAATTCACCGGGAACCAGATAGGCCCGCGCCAGTTCGAATTGCCCCCGAACATTGTCGAATCCGATTCGGCCGGCTGATAGGAGACTTTCACCGAATCGCCATTGCATGACAGGGTGTAGGGATTGGCGGCATGGTACTTCGACAGCGCCCGCACGCCGTAGTCCGAAAGGAATTCGCTCTCGTCGAGCATTCGCCTGAGGAGCTTCTTCATGCGGCTGCCGCGCAAGAGCGACAACAGCCGCCGCTCCCCCAGTCCGGGTTCGTTCCAGCGCGAGACGAGGCGCGCCAGTTCCGGGCGGTGGCCGAGAAGCCACTCCAGCCGCCGTTTGAACCCCGGCAGCGCGTCGAGCATCTGCGGTTCGAGGGTTTCGACCGCGAACAGCGGGATCAGCCCGACCATCGAGCGGACCTTGAGCGCAATCGGCCGACCGTCGGGAAGCTGCAGCGAATCGTAGTAAAACTGGTCCTCTTCGTCCCACAGCCCGATGCCGTGGCCGTCGTCCCCCATGCTCGTCATGGCCTGGGCGATGTGCAGGAAGTGCTCGAAGAACTTGGTGGCGATGTCTTCGTACACGTGGTTGTGCAGCGAAAGTTCCAGTGCGATGCGCATCAGGTTCAGGCAGTACATCGCCATCCAGCTCGTGGCGTCGGCCTGGTTGATGAGTCCGCCGGCGGGAAGAGGCGCACTGCGGTCGAAGACGCCGATGTTGTCGAGCCCCAGAAAGCCCCCCTGAAAAATATTGCGGCCCTTCGCGTCTTTGCGGTTCACCCACCATGTGAAGTTCAGCATCAGCTTGTGGAAGACCCGTTCCAGAAACTCGGTGTCGCCCCTGTCGCCGCGCTGCTTGCGGTCGATCTGAAAGACGCGCCACGCGGCCCAGGCGTGCACGGGCGGGTTCACGTCGCCGAAGTTCCACTCGTAGGCCGGGAGCTGCCCGTTGGGGTGCATGTACCACTCCCGCGTCAGCAGCACCAGTTGCGACTTGGCGAACTCGGCGTCGATCATCGCCAGCGGCAGGCAGTGAAACGCCAGGTCCCACGCGGCGTACCAGGGGTATTCCCACTTGTCGGGCATGGAAATGATTTCGGCGTTGTTAAGGTGCCGCCACTCGCTGTTCCGCCCCTGCCGGCGCTCGACCGGCGGACGGGGCTGCGCGGGGTCCCCCTCCAGCCACTCCGGAATGTCGTAATAAAAGAACTGCTTGCTCCAGATCATCCCGGCCAGCGCCTGCCGCTGCACCAGCCGCGCGTCGGGATCGGCGATCCCCGACTGCAGCGCCGCGTAGAATTCGTCGGCCTCGCGCTTTCTGGTCTTAAAGACATCCGCAAAATCGGCGAAGGGGGCTGACGGGGCGTCACTCGTGAGCCGCACGCGAATCTCGACCAGCCCCCCGGCCGGCACGGTCCGCACGTAATGCGCGGCGGCTTTCGTCCCAACTCGTGCGCCGTTGACCGCCGCGGCGTTCCTGTGCACCACGTACTCGTGAAAGCCGTCCTTGAAGTACGCCCCGCCCGAGGGCGCGCCGAACAAGCGGTGGGAATTCGTTTCGTTCTCGCAGAACAGCAGCTCCGGCATGTCGTCGGCGTAGAACCGATAGCGCCCCACGACCGGGTGCAGGGCGTCGATTCCACCCTGTTCCCCGACCGACAGGCGCGGCTTACTCCCCGCGTCGTCTTTCCACGACCAGGTGTTGCGAAACCAGAGCTGCGGCAGAAGATGAATCGTCGCCTTTTCCGGGCCGCGGTTGTACGCCGTGACGCGCATCAGGATGTCGGACGGGGCGGCCTTTGCGTACTCGACGAAGACGTCGAAATAGCGGTCGTCGTCGAACACCCCCGTGTCGAGCAGCTCGAATTCGGGATCGGCCTTGCCGCGCCGGGCGTTTTCTTCGAACAGCCGTGCGTAGGGAAACTCGCGGTGCGGGTACTTGTAAAGCATCTTGAGGTACGAATGGGTCGGCGTGGCGTCGAGGTAGTAATACAGCTCCTTGACGTCTTCGCCGTGGTTCCCTTCCCCGTTCGTCAGCCCGAACAGCCGCTCTTTCAGAAACGGATCGCGCCCGTTCCACAGGGCCAGCGCCAGGCACAGCCGGCATTTCGTGTCGCTGATCCCCGCCAGGCCATCCTCGCCCCAGCGGTAGGCGCGGCTGCGGGCCATGTCGTGGGGGAAATACCGCCAGGCGTTGCCATGCGCGCTGTAGTCTTCGCGGACCGTCCCCCATTGCCGCTCCGACAGGTACGGCCCCCAGTACTTCCACAGCGCCCTGACGACCTGCGTCGAATGCAGCCGCTTATGCTCGGCGGTGTCTTTCATATCGAATGGCCTGCCGCGCGTCGCACGTGAATGGGAAACCACGAAAGATGCGAAAGGCACGAAATGAACGTAACACGAAAGGGGAGCAGACAGCTAGACTCACTGAACCATTGGACTACTCGACATGAAAGTTCTTCGGACTGTTCTCCCTTCGAACTACTAACCATCGGTTTCTTTTCGTGCTGCACAAAGTGTCAATTTGGACAAGGGAGAATAGCCAGGAACTTGGTTCCGGCCGCAGGCCAGGCACGGCCTTTCGTGGTTTCTCTCCTTCGTCATCCGTCGCGTCCACACCGGCTTTTCGCGTTCGTCGTGACGCTGCGATCATCCCATAAAGGATTTTGCAGCGGGACGTCCAGTTCTCCCGCAGCGAATATCGGTTACTTCTTCTTTTTCGACTTCGGCCCCTGCTCGAGCAAGTCGCTATCTTTGCCGGACGCGGTGCCCTTCTTTTCCTTGTCCAGCGCCGCGGCGGCGGCCTTGGCCTTCTGGACGGCGTTCAGAATCGTCCGTGCCTCGACGTTGGCGGGGTCGAGCTGGCGGATCAGGTCGGCGACCTGTTCGGCCAGTTTCAGGTTGCGTACCGCCACCGCCTCGCGCCCCTGACCCACCAGTTGCTGCAGATTATCCTCGAATTCCTGGCGGGCGACGTCCAGCAGCTCCTGTCCCGCGACGGCGACCGCGAGCCCCTCGGTCTGTTCGGCCAGCCCCCACAAGCCGACCAGAAACGTGTTCCCCGCCTGCGGCGGCGCCGGTTTGACCGTCCATTCCAGCGTTCGGCCTTCGCCGGCAACGGCGACTTTCAGCGTCTCGCCGACGCGTCCTTTCCCCAGCAGAATCGTCGTCCTGTCCGCGCGGATCGGCGGCACGACTTCGGGGAACAGCCGATCGAGATCGGGAGAGATGGTGATCCGCTCGGGAAAGAAAACCGGCGCGGCGGCGGCGGCGGCCAGCTTCCGCCCCACTTCCGCAGGCGGAACCTGCGCATCGTCGATGAGCGCATCGACGAACACGACTCCGCCGGTGTGCTCGGCCACGCTCCCCAGAATTTGCAGATCGGTTCGCGGGCCGATTGCAAAACTCGTCACCGCAATGCGCGCCTCCCGAAGTCGCGTCAGCAGCTCGCGAAGGTCGGGCAATTTGACGAGCTTCGCCGTGCTCATCCCGTCGCCGATGTAGATGATCGAACGACCGCGATCGCCGGCGAACGATTTGAGTGCCGTTTCGAACGCGGGCGCGAGTTCGGTGGCCCCCAGCGGAACAATCCGCCGCAGTTTCGCCACCGACTCCTTCGTTTCTTCCGCCTGCGGCGGATGAAAGCCGTCGGAAAGGGACATAACCCTCACGTCAACGGCGAACAGACGCACCCGGTCGGACTTCCCCAGCGCGCCCAGGCTGGCCTCGAGCACCGCCAGCGCCTGCCGCCGATGCGCCCCGGCCTGGCTCGCCGAGGTGTCGACCAGAATCACGTGATCGCGCGCCGCCGGCGCCGGCAGAGACTCTGCTTTGAGCGACAGCGCGAAGAACGTCTCTCCGCCGGGGACGTCGTAACGAATCAGGCTCGCGGCAGGCTCGGGC
This sequence comes from Deltaproteobacteria bacterium, assembly GCA_050257335.1. GTDB lineage: Bacteria > Planctomycetota > Planctomycetia > Planctomycetales > Planctomycetaceae > JACQFH01. The sequence continues at coordinate 7,700 of JBLMWR010000044.1, forward strand.
GCCGGCGGCTTGTTCGGCTTCCCCTTTTTTTCCGGTTGAGCGACGGCCTGGCCCGGTGCCGTCCCCGCCAGCACGATCCCCGCCAGAACCGTCCGCAATGCGAGCGAACGCAGAAAGGAAGTATTTCTCATCGAAGGCGAGACATCGTGCTCAGGACCGATTCCTTAGTTTCCGCGACGGACAGACGTGTCGTCGCGAATGACATTGGTCATCCAGTCTATCAAATCGGCCGTCACGATCACACCTCCGGCCCGATGCAAATGCCGAAACAGCTCGCCGACGCCACGCGATTGAATTTGACCTCGAATCCTGAACCCGCGATAATCAATCGTTCGGGAACTCAATTTGTCCGGAAAGGAGCTGACGATGTTGCAAAACCGAATGCTGACGGTGCTGGCGACGGGAGTGGCTCTGGCGGCGCTCACCGCGGTGTTCGCCGCCCCGCCCAGGAACACAGTGTCGAAAAAGAAAACAAAAGAGGGCGCGGCGACCGGCAAGCCCGACCCGGCGGATTCCAAGACCACGTCCGAAGGCA
>JBLMWR010000045.1:0-7298 GCA_050257335.1 Deltaproteobacteria bacterium
GCGGGATGTCGCGCCCCTTGAGGCCGATGCGGGCCAGGCGGTGTTCGGCGTTCCACGGACACTCGGCGACTTCGATGTTGACCGAAAAGGGAACGTCGCCATTGGGGGGCGGGTCGTCGTAGGAGAAATAGTTCACCAGCTCTTCGATGCGGACGGCGCCCGGAGGAGGCAACCGGCCGCTGGTGAGGAAGCGGCGGACGTTCGAATACGAGGCGGTATCGACGTCGATCGAGAAAGTCGAGAGGGGATTTTGGGCGACGGCAAGGAACGGATTGTCGGTGATGTGATCGTAGGCTTCGGTGTTGAAGGCGATGCCGTCCGCGGGAGCTTCGCGATCGAGGTCGCCGGAATCGAATTTGGGAGCGCCGGCCGCCAGCTCGCCGGCGCGCGCTGCGGCGGCTGGAGCTCCGGCATACCGGACGGTGGATTCGGAAGGGATTTTACTGGAGCCACAGCCCGCCAGACACAGAGCGAGCGCACCGTAAGCGCAGAGAATCTTCCGCATGGCAATCTCCTGGAGAAAGGAGATAGAAAAATCGGGGGCCGAAAAATGAGATGCGAGTCCCGCTTTCGTGCCGCACCGCCAATTGAGATGCGCTGTGCGGTCGAAAAATTCCCGAAAATCACGTAGAAGCGGCATCCTGCCGCTTCGCAGTGTGCTCCACAAACCACTCGGCAATTTCCGGCCTCGGCTCTTGACGACCGCAGGTGCTGGAAGCCGTTGTCGGCCATCCGACGCGCCGTTCGGAAAGCCGCGTCAAACGCCGATGCGGCAGGATGCCGCATCTACGGCTTGAAATACCCCTTCGGGTACGGCAGCACGGTGGAGAGGTCGTCGCGGACGCCCATCCCGCAGACTTCGATGCCGGGGTAGTGCACGATGCCGTGGGTCCGTCCCATGATCCAGCCGTCGTAGTCGCTGCGGAGGATCTTCTCGCCGACCGGGCGTCCCCAGATGTCGCGCAGCTCGGCGATCGGGTCTCCTTTGTTCACCCGGTCGCCCGGCTCGACGAGGTGGCGGACGATGCACGGGACGGTGAGGCGCGGCGTTCCGCGGCGCCGGCAGGGATAACCGGGATCGACGACCTTGATGCCGGCGATCGGCTCGATTTCGCCCTCGAGCATGCCGGCCCAGCGCAGGACGTTTTTCAGCCCCGCGAGACAGGCGCTGACGATCGCCGGATCGGGCATGTGGCCGGTTCCCAGCTCCATCGTCAGGGCGGGGATGCGGGCCACGTTGACCGCGGCACCTGTCGTCGAGCGGTGCAGCTTGTCATCGAGGTAGGCTTCGCACCCCATCTCGTTGAGAATCGAGTGCCCGTAGGCACGGCACATCTGCGCGATGCGGGCGTCGAGCTTCTCGGCCTCGAGGCGAGCGGACTTATTCTCGGCAGCCGACCGGTCGTCGCGATAATACACGCGGTCGCGGTAGATCATTGAAATCGAGCCGGTCCAGGTGTTGTGCAGGTCGATCCAGAAATCGGCGGTCGCTTTGACCTCGTCGAAGAGCCGCGTGTAGGCCTTTTCCAGGACCGAGGGGGGATCCAGATCGGGATTGAACGGTTTGGCTGGTTTCCCGTCGGGGAAGAGACGGTTTGGGTCGCCGTGGTGATAATAGGCCTCGCGCTTCAGCGTTCGCAGGCCGGCCGGGTTGAGAGCCGGGATGCAGACGATCGTGCCATGGAGCTGCCGGGCGAGGTCGCGAGAGATCAGCAGATGGAGGACCTGCAGACCGGCGTGTTCGTTGCCATGAATTCCCGCGGTGAGCCAGAAGGTCGGGCCGCGGGGATTCCCCTGGGCGATGACGACGGGCAGCTCCTCATCTCCGCCGGTGGGGTGTTCGAGAAGATGAAACGTTCCATAAGTGAGACGACCGGGAGCGGCTTTGGCGGTACCGAGGGTAATGGGCATTGGAGGGGGGATGATCGGTGGCGGGGTGGCAACGTGCGAGGACAGTCGCGAAGGTTTCTGGGGTGATTACATTCTTTTGAACGTCGAATATCTTGAGCGCGGTCAATACCCCGGCTGCATATTGACACTCACGAGGCGCGGAGCGACGCGGGTCAGTTCCTTTCCCGATTTGTCGAACACGATCGCCGTCACCTGGCAGGCGCCGGGCGGGGCCAGGTCGGCGGGCCAGCGCGCCGTGGCGCGGGCGAAGTTGTCCGCCTTTTCGAAGACTTCCGTCGTGGCGGGAAATTCGCCGAGCTTCTGCCCCTCCAGATCGGTCAGGCGGAAGACGATCTTTCCCACCTGGTCGGCGTGGTTCGGGGGAAGGGCGATCGAGCCGGAAGCCTCGGCGACGACAGGCTGCCCCCACGCGGTATCGCAGCGGATCGGCATCATGACCGGACCGCATTGCTTCCAGTGGGCGGGCTCGAGCATATCGACGAGCTGGACTTTCCCGAGACTGGCCGGCTGCTGGACCGACAGGGGGCTGCCGAAGACGAACGAACGGTAGACGCGCGGGCCGCCGTCGCTGTAGCAGAGTTCGGCGTCGATGGCGATGACTGCGCCGCGCGCCGGTTTGAAGTTGGGGAAATTCGCCCACGGGAGCTTGAATTCGACTTCGGCGCCATGCTCGGTCTTACGGGCCGCGACTTGGACGCCGACTTTGGCGATCTGCTTGAGGAAGCCGGGGCGCAGGCAGAAGCGGGGCTGCAATTGGTCGTTCTTGTAGCCGGTCCAGTAGCAGTGGACGGCCCCCACCGGGTCGGTGGGCCAGGCAATGCTGCGGAAGTCGCTGCCGCGGCGGGTGTCGAAGTACCATTCGACGGCATCCCCTTCCCAGAGATGATCGTCGTCGGCGTTGTCGGCCTGATGCTGGTCGAGGGTTCGCAGGCCCGCGTAAAAGGCTTCGTCGTCCCATAGGTAAAAGAACTGCGCGGCCCGGTTCCGCAGATCGGCGTGGAAATACTCGACCGGCGTGGCAAAGGCGTCTTTGAACTCCGACAGATCACCGTCGATCTTCATCTCTTTCGGGGCCCGCGTCGCGACGCCGCGCACGCCGGGCGAAAGCTTTACCGATTCGGCGGAGGAAACGGCGGGGGCCAGCGCGGCCAGGACCAGGAGCCCGGCCAGGAGCAGAGGGGGACGGGTGAGCATGATCGTCGTCGTCCTCGGGGTCAATCAGGTTCGTCAATCCTTCACATCAGGAATGGCCGCCCTATCGTAGCGGCGGGAGGAGAGGGAGTAAAACGAGTGCCGTGAGTATGGAACACGTGCCTCAACTTTGACATGATAATAGAAAGAGGATGGTCCGATCAGACTCAGGCGTTGACTGGCCGCAGAGCACGGCGCAAATCATTTCACGCACATTGGAGAGAACTTCCCACCCTTCAGAGGGCGATTGCCGCCATTTTCTCCCTCCCCCCTCGTGGGGGAGGGCCGGGGTGGGGGGGGCGAGCGTCTACTGGCTCCTCACCCCCACCCTGACCCTCACTCATCAAGGGGAGGGGAATCCTCAATCCTTGCCGAGTGAGGAGTGGGACGATCGGTTGAGCGGATCGCGTAGCAGAAGGCGTAATAGAACAGAAACCGAGGAGACAATTGCGATGGCCGAGCGGGTGTTGGGGCCGTTCAAGCTGGGACCGAAGCTGGGGGGAGGCGGGATGGGTGTGGTGTATCGCGCCACCTACACGAAGACCGGCCAGGTGGTCGCACTCAAGCTGCTCCCCGCCGAATTGTCCGTCAAGCCGCGCCTCGTGGCCCGCTTCGAACGCGAGCTGGCCATTCTCAAAAAGCTCAAGCACCCGAATATCGTCCCCTGCTATGGCGGTGGGAAGCTGGGCGAGCAGCAGTTCATGGCGATGGAGCTCGTCGAAGGGGGCTCGCTGGCAGGATTGCTCAAAAAACGCGGGAGGCTGCCGTGGGAGGAAGTCATCAGCATCGGCCTGCAGATCTGCTCGGCCCTGGAGCACGCCCACGAACATGGCATCATTCATCGCGATCTGAAACCGTCGAATCTGCTGATGACGAAAGAAGGAAAGATCAAGCTGGCTGATTTCGGCATTGCCCGCGACAACGACGCCACGGCCCTCACCGCTGCGGGGCGGACGGTCGGTACGTTCGCTTACATGGCCCCCGAGCAGATCAAGGGGGAACCGCCCGTCACTCAAAAGGCCGATCTTTATGCGCTGGGGTGCGTGCTGTACGAGCTGCTCACGGGGACGCCTCCGTTCGGCGGCGAGACCGCCGGAGAGCTTCTCTTCCAGCACATGGAAAAAAAGCCCGTGCGCGTTTCGACGATCGTCCTCGATTGCCCGGTCTGGCTCGATATCCTGCTGGGGCAGTTGCTCGAAAAGGACCCCGACAAGCGGCCGCGCGACGCCACAACGGTGGGACAGGCGCTGGCCGAGGTGGAGGTGAAAGTCGCCGAACAGGCGAGCATGGCGACGCACGTCGCGAGCGGCGGGCCGACGAACATCAACACGGCCGCCGACGGGACCGAGGTCCGGCAACTGCTGAAGCGCAAGAAGCGGAAGAAGGGAGAATCGGGCCCGTTCTACGAGCGCACCTGGTTTCTAGGGACGTGTCTGGCGGGAGTCGTCGGGCTGATCGTCTGGGCGTTCTGGCCGATGAGCGAAGAGCGGTTGCTGGAAAAGGCCCGGGTCCTGATGGAAAGCACCGAGCCGGGGGACTGGGAGATCGCCAACAAGGATTATCTGTCCGAACTGCAACGGCGGTTTCCGGACGGCAAATCGGCCCCGGCGGTGCAGCAGTACGTCGACAAAATCGAAATGTACAAGGCCGAAGAAAAGCTCAAGCTCAAGAACCGGCTTGGGAAGGATCCGACGAGCGAGGGGGAACGGCTGTATGCGCAGGCCCGCCAGTATGAACTGTTCGGCGACCGCATCAGCGCTCTCGAAAAGTACGACAGCATGATCCAAGTTCTCGGCGACGCGCTCGAATCGCGACCGTACGTGAACCTGGCTCGCCGGCAGAAGGCCCAGATCGAAGCGTCGAGCGACGGGAAGCCCGACCGCCTCAAAATCGTCGCCGACGCCATGCAGCGGGCCGAAGGCCTGTACAAGGAGGGCAACGTCATGGACGCCCGCAAGATCTGGAACAGCATCGTTACGCTGTACGGCAACAACCGCGAGCTGAAACCGCAGGTCCGCAAAGCCCGGGCGCGGCTGGCCGACAAGGAAGACCCCGACGCGGAGGTGGGGGAAGCTGAGAAAACGCCGGGCGACGGATGACGCGGCGAAACCACAGGCGTGGGGATGGCTTCGGACCGGCGTTCGACCGGTTCATACCGGCGTGAGCGGCTGCTTTCGGGCGGATGGGTCAATCCGGCCCAGCACGCCGCGCTGCACGTACGGCTCGAGCTTCTCGCGAAGCGTCTCGCGGGCTCGCGACAGGAGCGATTTGACGGCCGAGGGGCTCATGTCGAGGGCGGTGGCGATATCGGCATAGCTCATCTCGTCGAATTTGTGCAGCAGGACCGCCATCCGCTGGGGTTCGGTCAGCGTTTCGAGGGCCGCCCGAACCACCGAGCACATCTCGCTTTTCTCGGAAAGCCGCGCGGGCATCAGCCCCGATTTGTCGGCAATCGTCCGCTGAGCGGGGCGGGGGCTGTTCAACCCCGAATCGTCGCCATCGAGAAGAACCTCTCTCCGCCGGCCGGTGTCGCGGCGAAGGTTCCGGGCGAGATTGTTGGCGATCTGGAACATCCACGTGGAAAACCGGGCGGTCGGCTCGTAGCTGCAACGTGCCCGGTAGATTCGCATGAAGACCTCCTGGGCGAGGTCTTCGGCCGCCTCGCGATTCTGCAAGAGGTGCGTCAGCACGCCGATTAGCCGATCCTGGTAAGTGGCGACCAGTTCCGAGAAGGCGACGTCGTCTCCCGCCTTGGCGCGCAGCATCAACCGCACGTCCGGGTCGCGCAAGTATGGATTGTGATCGTTTTCGTCGCGTTTCATCGAATCTCGCCGGGCCCATTCATTTAGTCGCCACGCGAGGCCCGATACCGCCGCTTTCCGGTGATTATTTTTTGAATTTCGAAGTTTTTCGGACGATTCGCCAAAAAGTCGCTCCCCGGAGCGGCGGAACCGGGGGGCGGCTCGTTACCATTGAAGTGGTGATTTGTCAGGAACTTGCGCATGTCTTCGGATCCCGGCAATTTGCTCGTTCAGGCCCGGCGGGGGGAAGATGCGGCCCGCGGGGCCCTGCTTGAAGCCTACCGGGCATATCTCGACCTTCTGGCGCGGGTGGAAATCGGGCGGCGGCTCAGGACGAAGCTGGATGCCTCCGACGTCGTTCAGGAGACGTTTCTCGAGGCGCACCGCAATTTCGACAATTTTCGCGGGAGCGGCGAGCCCGAGTTCGTCGCCTGGCTCCGCGGAATTCTGGCGGCCCGCATCGCCAACCTCGTCCGGCATTATGTGGGAACTCAGGCGCGGGACGTGCGGCGTGAACAGGGGCTCGAGGTCAATCTCGACCAGTCGTCGCGGGCGCTCGACCGCGGGCTGTTCTCGCTGCAGGGGACTCCCAGCCAGCACGCTGCCCGCCGCGAGCAGGGAGTCCTGCTGGCGCAGGCTCTCGCGCGATTGCCGGAAGAATACCGGGAAGTTGTCGTGCTCCGGCATCTGGAGGAGCTGTCGTTTCCCGAGGTCGCCGAGCGAATGGAGCGGTCAGTGGACAGCGTGCAGAAACTCTGGGTGCGGGCCCTGGCCCGCCTGCGGCAACTGGTAAAGGACGTCTCATGACACACATTCCGAATCCCGAAAGCAGCCACACGGCCATCGATCCCCTCAGTTCTTCCGTGGGTGTGGCAGGAGACATTCCCGAAGATCCGCGGATCGTCGAGGTGGTGCAGGATTATCTGGCCCGGCTGGAGCAGGGGGAGACGCCGGATCGCGCAGCGTTCGCGCAGCGTTATCCCGAGCTGGCCGGAGCCGTGGAACAGTGCCTGGAAGGACTGGACCTCGTGCACGCGGAATCGAAGCGGCAGCGGGCGCGGGCGGGTGCCGCAGGCCCCTCAACCGCGAAAGGGGCGCCGGCCGAGGCGCTTCCCGATCCACTGGGGGATTTCCGGATCGTCCGGGAGCTGGCGCGCGGCGGGATGGGGGTCGTGTATGAGGCCGTGCAATTGTCGCTGGCCCGGCGCGTGGCGCTGAAGGTGCTCCCCTTCGCGGCCACGCTCGACGCACGGCACCTGCAGCGGTTCAAGGCCGAGGCCCAGGCGGCGGCGCTCTTGCATCACACCAACATCGTCCCCGTGTACGCCGTCGGTTGCGAGCGCGGGGTTCACTTCTACGCGATGCAACTGATCGACGGTCAGTCGCTGGCGGTTC
>JBLMWR010000046.1:0-2527 GCA_050257335.1 Deltaproteobacteria bacterium
TCACAGAACTGGATTGCTCCGAGGCCCAGCGGCGGCCCCGTTCAATGGGCTCAAGGATGACGGACGGGCGAGAAGCCCATCCTGCAAAAAGTGCCTATGACCACCCCTGCCGACCGTCTCAACGAACTCCGCTGGAAGAAATTCCCGGTCCTCAACGACGGCTTCGTCTGTCTGGTCGACTGCATGGGGGACGACAGCTCGGTCGTCCAGGCGGCCCGGGTAAGCTACGGCGAGGGAACCCGCCGCGTCTCCGACGATCGCACTCTCATCCGCTACCTGATGCGCCACCGCCACACCACCCCATTCGAGATGGTCGAGCTGAAGTTCCTCGTCCGCGTTCCGATGGACTGCTGGCGGCAATGGATCCGGCATCGCACGGCGTCGGTCAATGAATACAGCACCCGCTATTCGGTCGCCATCGACTCCACGCAGACGACGCTTCCAGGCGAATGGCGCACGCAGGCCGAACAGAACCGCCAGGGAAGCGGCCTCCCGCTGCCGGATGACGTGGGGAAGCAGCTCACGGAAGACGAGCACCATTTTCAGGTGACGGCCCGGCAGGTGTATCAGAAGCGGCTGGAAGCCGGCGTGGCCCGCGAACAGGCCCGCAAAGATCTTCCTCTCTCCACCTACACCGAAGCGTACTGGAAGATCGACCTGCACAACCTGCTCCACTTTCTGGCCCTGCGGATGGATTCGCACGCACAGAAGGAAATCCGCGATTACTCGACGGCGATTGGTGAAAAGATCGTCAAGCCGCTCTTCCCGGTGGTTTGGGAAGCTTTTGAGGACTACCGGCTGAACGGTCTGTTCCTGTCGCGGCCCGACGTGGCCGTCATGCAGCGCCTCGTCGCCCGCCCCAGACCTTCCGGCGCGGCATTCTGGACCGAGGAGGACTTCCTCGCGGTCCAGGACGAATCGTGGCGCCCCCTCACTCGCTCCCGCGAACGCGACGAGTGCCGCGCGAAGCTCGTCAATCTGGGCCTGCTCTCCGGCATCTCCCCGACTTAGCAAGGGGGGCGTTCGCAGTACCACCTTCAGGCGGCCGGCGCTTCACGCCGTGTGAGAAAGCAATCTGAGGCCGCTGATATTCTCCAAAGGTCAGTAAGGACCGGCTGAAGCCGGCACGACGAGCAGCTACGCCCGATATCCCGATTTGACATCATGCCCGGTGGCAGGCGCCTCGCGCTTCAGAAGCCGATTCATCGCGTTGCCGCAGTCGCGGAACCAGTTGAAGAGGATGCTCACGTCGGTGCCGATGCAGAAATGCTTGACCCCCATGTCGAGATAGCGGGCGCATTCGTCGGGGCGCGAGATCTCGGCCCGTGGGGCGACTCCCATCTTCAGCGCCGTCTCGATGACGTATTTTTCGGCCTCCTGGATCCGGGGGTGGTCCCACTGCCCCGTCAATCCGATGCTCATCGAATAATCGGCCGGTCCGAACTGCACCATGTCCACCCCTTTCACCGACAGCAGCGACTCGAGGTTCTCGACGGCCGAGTCCTTTTCGATCATCAGGGCGATCACCGCGTCGTCGAGCGCCTTGACGAAGGACGGCGCGCCGGGTTCGAGGACGAAACCCACGTCCCGCCGCATTCCGACCCCGTGCCGGCCGCCCGCGTGCGGGGCTTCGGCCCGTACCGCCCGCACGCATTCTTCGACGTCTTCCTTCGTGCGCGGATCGGCGAACAGGACGTTCTGAATTCCCGAGCCGATCGCGCGGATCGTGAGATACGTCCGCGGCTCCTGCTCGATCTTCATCATCGCCGTCAGATGGTCGAAGAGATCCACCGCCCGCCCGATGTTTTCGAGGGCGTACAGGTCGTAAGGGGCGTATTCCCCGACGAACTCGACGTAATCGAACATCCCCGAATGCCCGACCAGCTCGATGATCGTGGGCCACGAGCTGTGGATATGCGTCCCCAGGCTTGGCTGCCCGGCATTCAAAAGTTCACGAAGACGATTGCGGCGCATGAATGCTCCCGGTGGCTGTTGCCCGCGCGGTCCAATCGACGGGCGTGGCGGGCCGGTTTTCGATCGTCAACCAGCGCACCAGAATAGAATCCCGCCGGTCTCCTGCCAATGGCGTGGGCATTCAACGTGGGGCAGGTTTTTGCAACCTGCCCGTGCGGAGGCAGTTTCAATCCGTGAAGAAAACACACCGCGTTCCGCGGACGAAATCTGACATGAGTTCCTGCCCTTCGCACCCGGGCCCTGCGATGCCGAATTCGAAGAGACGCGTTCAATCCGTCACGTCCTTCGCCGAACTCGACTTCAGGGCCCCAGGCTCACCGACAATCTCCCCGCGGCACTCCTTTGCGCCTTTGCGTGAGACCTTTTCGTCGACGCGTCTGCGGACAATCTTCTGAACGGGAGCCTCACGCAAAGGCGCAAAGACGCAAAGGAAGAAAAGGGAGTGAATACAGGTCTACATCTGATCCGGATTACAAGTGTCCCGGTTCCTTGCGCGCCGCATGGATTGTCAATCGAAATCTTGACGCCCCGCGGCCGGCGACGTGGCCCCCGG
>JBLMWR010000047.1:0-3403 GCA_050257335.1 Deltaproteobacteria bacterium
GGGGACGATAATACTTGTCGGTGTAATCGCTGCGGAACAGCACCACGTCCCCGGGCCGCAGCGAGCGATGCCCCTTTTCCCAACGGATGATCCGTTCGCGGGTGACAAGCGGGCTGTGGCCCGCGGCGGCGGCGTCGAGCAGGTCGCGGCAGTCGATCACGCAGGCTTCTCCGCCGAACTGCCACGCCGGGACCTTGTCGGTGAACATCCGGCCCAGGAGGCCCGCATTGGGCAGGTTCGTTTCGGGGAGAGGGATCGAGTGCGGAGGGACGTCGAGCTGCGTCCCGTTGTTGCCATCGATCACAAGGATGTCGCTGTTGTACGGACTCAGGCGTCCGATGCGCTCGTAATGATTGATCTGGAACGCGGGCCAGCCGGCCGGCCACGGACCGGGAAGCTCCGGCGCGACCAGCAGCGACAGATCGACGAACTGCGGACCAGCCCCTGCGTCGGCCGGCTTGTCGGCGGCGCCCGCCGGGCCTTGCAGGGCAATGAGTGCAAAGCCGAGTGCGAGCGGAAGAAACCGCAGGGCGAATGCAGGAAACATACGCAATGTCTCGACGCACACGTGTCACCTCCCGGAATCAAGACGGTTTGACACAGTCTGACCGGAACAGCGAACTGCGCCAACCCAAAAGCCGCAGGAACGATCCGCGTGCCGTCCGCGTCGCTCCGACAGTTGGTCGACCATAAATCACGAGAGACTTACGCCGCAGGCGTAAGCCGGTGCCTCACCCGGCGTCGCGGTCGTCCGCCGCGTCGGAAGAACTGGTCGCGGACCTGGCGGGAGGCGGCACCTTTTTCAGTTGCGCCAGATTGTCCCCCAGTTCCAGCCGCCACGCCTCTCCTTTGATCTCCAGGATCATGTAGTCGATCCCGATCGCGACAACTTTTCCTTCGATCCCGGCGAAGCTGAAATCGGCGCCTTCCTCAAAGCGGACAGTCTTGTCGGTCGACATGTCGCGGACCGTGGCGTCGAAGCGGCCACCCGTCGAAAACGAGCCGACCAGATACACGAAATCCCGCGGGTCTTCATCCAGAACGGCGGGCGTCCCCGGGCCGACGCGACCGGAAGGACCGCTCGGCCGCGGGGGACCATTGTACCCGCGAACGAAAAGGTTCCTGGCCAGAAGCTGCGAATACGTCTTTCGATCGCGGGCCGGCTTGACGCCCGGAAGATCGGCAAGGTTCGGGTCGGAGAAGAGCGTCGTCCGCACCGGGGCGTCCTTGAGGGCCAGGCCTTCCACCGTCAGGTCGATGTCGAGAACCGGATCCCCCTGGTGCTGGTCGGTGGCCAGCGAAATCCGCGCGACCCGGTGCAACAGACCGCAGCGGCGGAATTCGTACAGAAAGTCGCACAGCCGTTCGAGCGTCCCTTGCGCCTTGACGGTCGCGGAGATGACCGAATACGTCTCTTCCTTGCGCCGGGCCGAGGCCGCATTGGGCGTGACGACCACGTTGGCCAGCTTCGTTTTTGTCGCCAGCTCGATCAGCCACACCTGATAGCGGGACGTGGCCACGACCGGGTTTCCCGGCAGGCTGCGCTTGTTCCATACTTTCAGCTTGTCGGCGGCGTTTCTCGATTCGGCGAGCTGCAGCTTCTTATCCGCCACGCGCTTTGTGCGGGCGGCAATGTCGGTCTCGCGCTCTTCGACGGGCGCGAAAACGAAGGCATTGAGAGCCGCCCCCCCCTGCCACAGCACAAGGATTCCCACGAGCGCCGCCAGGAGAATTTTTTCGCGCTGTTTCATGACGAGGCCCTCCCTCGCGCCGCCGGCGCGATCGAGGCCGCCGGACGCCCCTCCGCGGGCTTGGCGACAGGCACCGGGCTCGCATCAGTGGCAGTCCCGGGAGTGTCAGGGGATGCGGCCCCCGATACGGCGCCGCGTGACCGCTTCTTGCCGGCCCCGTCTTTCGCGCCCATCAGGCGGATTTCCTTGTCGAAGCTCCAACTGTAGTATTCCGGCGGCTTCGGCTCGGGCCGTTCGACCACCGGCATCCCCTGGTAACGGTCGCCGGCCGCGAGAAAGCGCTCGTTCAGGCTGAGCGCATCCTGCCGCTCGCGAGCTAATCCCTGGAGGTTGAATCGGGCGAACCCGCTTCCCGATGTTCTGGGCTCGCAGCGGAGCGACTTGAGGTACACGCGGTCGGTGCCAGGCATCCGCGCTGCCAGCTCCGGAAGCTCATCCAGCCAGTCTTCGCCATCGGCCATCCATTTGGCGACGTCGTCCGAAGATTTCTTCGTAGGCGCACCCTCGGCAAGCTCCTTGTCGAGCTTGCTTTCGGCATCCACCAGCACCTGCACCTGGGCGTCGAGGTTGCTCAATCGCATCCACTGCGCCGTCCCCAGGAGCAGCACCAGGGCCAGGGCCCCGGCCCCGGCACGGATCAACCGCTGCCTGCGCAGGTCGCGCTTCACGGCAGGCTGCCGCGGAGACAGAAAATCGAGCCCGGGAACTCGCGCGTCGGCCCTCGCCAGGAGCATCCCGATGGGACCAGCGAACAGCGATCGGTCGGCGATTGCGGCCGCCACGCGCTCGTCGCGATCGACCGACGTGAAGGGATCGAGCGCCACCACCTCGCATTGCAGCCGCCGGTGTAGCGATTCGGCGAGTTGTTCGTGTTCGGCGGCGGAAACCAGCGTCCACGCCCGTTCGATCTTGACGTCGGCGATGGCTCCCCGCAGGGCCACCAGCGCGCGGCTGACTTCGGCGACGATGGCCTGGGCTTGCTGGCCGGTGGCGGCGTCCGACAGGCGGGCCGAGTGCGAAAACAGCAGGTGGCAGCGGCGGAGCATCGAGATTTCGATGCGGTTCCCGTGGCGGGCCACGACGAGGCTGGCCCCGGCCGCGGCATTGTCGGCCGGCGATTCGGCGCGGGCCACGAACTCGGCCACCGCGGCCGCCGTCAGTCCGATCACCACTGGTTCCAGCCCACCCGACCGGCAGACCGTCACGACTTCGTCGATCGTCTGCCGGGGAACAGTCGCCATCAGCACTTCGCGCCCCGGGACGTCGTTGCGCCTGGGCAGGGGAATGAAGTCCAGCGCCAGGTCGTCAAGGGCCACCGACGACTTCGCCCCCGCCTGAAAGCGGACCATGACGGGCAGCTCGTCATCCGGGACTTCCGGCAGCTCGAGCCGCTTGACGATCGCCTCGTCGCGAGGAAGGGCCACCAGCGTCTGCCCGCCCTCGAGCCCCAGCTTCTTCATCTCGGAGGCGAGCCAGTCCACTTTGATCGGCCCCGTGCCGGAAGCCGCCGCCGTTGGCTTGGGAATCACAAACGTCCGTTCGATGCGGACGCGCCCGGGCGAGACGTCGGCAAGGACGCCGCACACCTGCTCGTGCTCCCATTCGATGGCCAGAAGTTCCGGCATAAATTACTCCCTCTCCATCATCGGCGC
>JBLMWR010000048.1:0-4829 GCA_050257335.1 Deltaproteobacteria bacterium
CTGCTGCGTGCTCACGAGAACGTCCTCGGGAGCCAGCAGATAATCGGCGCCGTCCAGCGACAGCTTCACCGACTCTCCGCGCCGCAAGGGCGCCAGAACTTTAGCGTCGATCGTCGGCAACGCCTTGCTGATCGCCGCCAGCCCTTTGCCGAACTTGGGCCCGAGCGTCTTCAGGTTGGGCTTGTAGCTGTAGCGCACCAGATCGTCGAGGTTGTCGCATGCGGTAATCTTCTTGACGTTCAATTCATCCTGAACCACTTCCGTCAGCGTCTCGATCGCGGTGCGATGCACCCGGTTCGCGCAGGCAAACCGCAGCTCGGGGAGCGGCTGCCGGACGCGCTGCCCCGCCTGCTCGCGCAGGCCGTGCCCGAGATTCACGACGAGCTGGGCCAAGGCCATCCGTTCGCTCAACGCCGGGTCGCGCAGCGCCGGATCGGCAGCGGGGTACTCGCAAAGATGAACGCTCTCCGGCGCAGTTCCCCCCCTTCGTAAGGGGGGGTCAGGGGAGGTCGGGGGAATTTCGGATTTCGGATTTCGGATTTCGGATTTGCCAGGCGCCTGGGATTGCTGTAGTGCGGAATTGGGAGCTGGATTGCCGGACACCGCGACCCCCCCTGGCCCCCCCTGATGAAGGGGGGGAAGAGTCGGGACAAGGTTTTGATACATCCGTTCGGTCAGGAACGGAATGACCGGAGCCAGGAGTCTGGTGAGCGTCAGGAGCACCGTGTACAGGGTCTGATAGGCGGCCAGCTTGTCGCGGTCGCCGGCGGTGCGCGAGCGCCAGAACCGCCGGCGGTTCCGACGGACGTACCAGTTCGACAGGTCATTGATGAACGTCGCCGCCTCGCGCAGAAACGCTGCCGTGTTGAAGTTTTCGAACTCACGCCGCGCCGTTTCGATCAGCGCCTGCAGATTCGAAAGAATCCAACGGTCGATCTCGGGCCGCTCGGCGACCGGCACGACCGGAGCGGCGGGGTCGAAATCGTCGAGCCGCGCGTAGTTCACGAAAAAGGCATACGTGTTCCACAGCGGAATCAGAATCTGCCGGCGGATTTCATCGGCCGGCTTGCTGACCACTTCGCACGTCGGGGCCCCTTCGGCGGTCTGGGTGATCGGTCCGTCCGGAGTCTGCAGCGTCACCCGCTTGTCGGGATGCCGCCTGCCAAACCGCAGGTCGACCGCCGGGTTCTGCGCCAGATACATCCAGCGCATGGTATCCACCCCCAGTTGCTCGGCGGCCTCTTCGAACCAGATGGCGGTGCCGTCGGACTTGTGCATCGGCTGCCCGTCTTCGTTCATCACCAGGCGGTGCCCGAACAGCGTTCGGAACGGGGGCGAGTTGTCCATCATCGTCGCCATCGACAGCATGGCGTAGAACCAGTTGCGAAACTGGCCGGGGAAGCATTCGAGGACGAGGTCGGCGGGATACCACGTTTTCCATGCCGCGCGATTCGTGTTGTACTGCATCGTCGAAAAGGGGACGATCCCCGCGTCGAGCCAGGGGTTCCCCACATCGGGAATGCGCGTCATCGTCTTGCCGGTCCGCGGATTGCGGATCTTCACCTTGTCGATCCAGGGCCGGTGCGGCGTGTGGCCGGCGAATTCATCCCAGCCCGCAATCGCCCGCTCCTTCAGCTCTGCCAGCGAGCCGATCACTTCGATCTCTTCCTGCCTCACGTGAAACTCGTCGGCTCCGTCATCGACCCAGATCGGGAGCGCCAGTCCCCAGAAGCGCTTCTTCGAGATCATCCAGTCGCGCATGTTGGTGAGCCATTCGATCTCGCGCGCCTGCCCGTCGATGCTTTCCGGGAGCCAGCGGATCTTCCTGACGACGTCCATGATCTCCTGCCGCCAGTCCATGTTGATGAACCACTCGTCCACCAGCCGGAAGACCAGCTCGTCGCCCGTCCGCCAGCAGTGGGGGTAGATATGCGGATAGTCTTCGACCGCCACCAGCAGGTTTTTTTTACGCAGCTCGTCAAAGACCAGCTCGGCGGTCTGTCTGTCGATCGCCTCCTTGCCTGTGAACGGCCCGAAGCCCTCAACGAACCGGCCGTCTTCCGCCAGCGGCGCGAGGGCCACGATGCCGAGGGCCTTTCCGAGCGTGTAGTCGATGTCGCCGCAACCGGGAGCGGTGTGGACGATCCCCGTTCCTTCGCCGGCCACCACGGTCGGCTTCCCTTCGGAATCGCGCCCGCCGTCGACCACACGATGGCACGAAACGCCCGTCGCGCCTTCCAGGCTGGGGTTCGCCGGGACCCCTCCCGGCTGCTGCTGGGCCGGCAGATCGTCAAACGGCCCGACGTATTCCCAGCCGATCATCTCCGACCCGCCCAGCGTCCCCAGGACTTCATACCCCCCCTGCTCTTTGAATATCTGGGCGATGGTCTTGAGCCTGGCGACCCCCTTCGGCCAGCCCCATTCGGGCCGCCCGAACCCTTCCTTGAATTCCTTCGCGAGCCGCTGGTATTCGAGGTTCTCCTTCGCGAAGTAATAGATCGCCCCGTCGCGCTTGGCTTTCAGCCGCACGTATTCGAGCTGCGGATTGACCGCGGCGGCGACGTTGCTCGTCAGCGTCCACGGGGTCGTCGTCCAGATCAGCAGATACTCGTTGTCGCGGCCTTTGAGCGGAAACCGGAGGAAGATCGATTTGTGCGTCGTCAGCCGCCGTCCGTCGGCGACCTCCATCTGGCTGTACGCGCTCCCGCCGCGCCCCGACCAGGGCATCACGTCATGCCCGCGGTAGATCTTGCCGCGTGCGTGGCACTTTTTGAGAAACGTCCAGATCGTCTCGTTGTTCTCGGTCGAGTAGGTGAAGTAACTGCCGCCCCACTCGGGATTGCCCAGGCGGGCCACGATTTCTTCCGCCCGGGCCGTGACCTGCCTGCCGCTGGGGACGGTGACCGTCACCTGTTCGGGCTTCCCGATCGCCCCGGCCAGCTTGCGCAACGCGGCCGGCTCATCCCAGTCCATCCAGTAACCCAGGCGAACCGACTGTTCAGTCTGACGGGCGGCGTACGTCAGGACGCGCTGCTTGCAGGCATCGACGAAACGCTCCATACCGTGCGCGACGATGGCGTTCTTCGTGCCCAGGCCGAGTTCCTTTTCAACCTCAACCTCGACCCACAGCCCCTGGCAGTCGAAGCCGTTCTGGTAGCGCAGCTCGCGCCCCGTCATGGCGAAATAACGCTGAAACGCGTCTTTATAAGTGCGCCCCCACGCGTGGTGCACCCCCATCGGATTGTTGGCGGTGATCGGGCCGTCGAGGAAGCTCCAGTGCGGCTTCCCCCGGCTCTGCTGGCGCAGCTTGTCGAAAATGCGGGCCGATTTCCAGAAGGCGAGCACCTCGTGCTCCCCGCGAATAAATCCCGCATCCGTTGAGACTTTGTCGAACATGCGAAAGAATTTAACTCGTGACCATGAAGTGTTAATTGAGCCTTAAGCCCACGGGCGGGCATCGACCGACAGGTCGGTCCCCGTGGGTCCGCGCTCATCGAGATATCGACGCACCCGCCGCCAACTTGCGAAGATTCTACCGGACAGCCCCCAAAACGGGTAGAATGATCGGCGCGAAGGCGTCTCTTTCCCGACAATCCGGATGTTGCGACCAGGAGCCCCTCTCATGCGACTTTCCGTGGATCAAATCCGGCAGGGCATCGTGCACCCGGAATGGGACGTCCGGGACATGGCCCTCGACTATTTCAGGGAATCCTTCAGCACCGATCCTGTCGTGATGCCGCGCTTGATCGAGGCCGTCGGGACGTACGGCTGGGTCGACGCCTGCTCGCCGTACACGCTCTATCGTCCGCTGCGACAGAGCGAAGCGACCGTGCACTGGCTGATCGAGCAGCTACAGCTTCGGTGTCCGGAGCCCGACCGCGAGCGGTTGTGGAAGTGCTGGATGCGGTTTCTGTCGTGGCAGTTGAACGGCGCCGGCGTGGACCTGCTGGTTCCCCATGAACGGACTCTGGAAAGCCTGGACTCGCTCGACCCCGAGTGCAGGGAAAGCGTCCAGAAGCGCATTGCGGTCGCCTTCATGGACCCCGAAACCGGCTGGCGCGAGCTCGAAAGTTTTTGCGAGCAGAGTGCCGCCGACTATGATCCGATCGATTTCGCCGACGAAGATTTTCACCGATTCATCGAAGTGATCCTGCGCGACGGCCCGCGGTTTGCCGACCGCGTGCTGACCCTGCTGGCCGAACCAGACGACGACATTTCTGACGAGGATCCGGAGTATTGGATGCAGGTTGCCGCCACGCGCCTGGCGGGGCATCTGCGACTGACTGCCGCGATTCCGCGGCTTATCGAACGGCTGGAGGACGACGTGGACACTGACGGGCAGTGGTATTGTTACCGGTGCGCCGACGCCCTGATTCGCATCGGGACCGATGACGTCATCCGCTCCGTCGCCGAGCGGTTTCCAGCGGCTTCCTGGGACTTCCGCGCGGTCAGCTCCCGCGTGTTCGAGGGCATCCACAGCGAGTGCAGCGTGGAGAAAGGCCTGCACATCCTGAACGGCCAAGAGGACGACACGCTCCGCGCCTACCTCTCCAGCGGCCTGCTTCACCAGTTTGACTCGGCCGTAATCGAACCGGTCCGGGACCTGATCCTGCGGGGGAAATGCGACGACCAGGAGGAACAGTTGATCCGCCGGCTCGTTGCCGTCTCGACGTTGATGAATGTCTCAGTTCCTGAGCTCGACCCGTGGCGCGATCGGGCCCGAGCTTCCCTGGCACAATACCGGGAAGAACTGGAGGACGACCTCACGGAAGACGGGCGACTGCCGGATGACTGGGACAGCGACTTCGAGGAGCTTGAGCAAGCGTGGG
>JBLMWR010000049.1:0-8445 GCA_050257335.1 Deltaproteobacteria bacterium
GGATGCCGACACAGGGGACGGAATCCCGGGGATCGAGGTGTGGAAACAGACTGCACCCGGAGATCTGCGAAATCCGGAGGGACGACGCGGGCCGATCGAACTCGACGCGTGGGACCCAAAGACCCGGACCACAAGGCATGAGACACCGCCTACCGACGCCCGGGGGAGGGTCCGCATTCTGCTCGAGCCGGGAAAGCACACGATTGGCGCGGGACGGCATTCGCAGGCGGCTACTTACAAGCCGGTCGAGCGGCAGGGGCGAGAGGTGGAATGCGTCGCCGGCGAGGCCGTGCCATTGCGGCTTGCGATGTGGAAGGTCCCTGCTGAATCGAACCAGGACCGGACTGAACCACGCGAAGGGAGATTGAAAAGCGCGAGGCCCGGGGCGGCGTTGGCTGCCCTGGAGAAGCAAACGACAGTGGAGTTTCTCGACTTGCCGTTGGAGGACGCTCTCGCCTTTCTGGCCGAAGACCATCACATCACGATCCGCCAGGACGAGAAAGCGTTGCAGGCCGCCGGAATCTCGCTCGGCGCCAGGACTGTGACGCTGACCGTCGAAGGTCAGCCGCTGCGATCCATCATGAAGCGACTGCTCGAACCCGACAGGCTCGGCTACATCGCGGATACCGATGGGCTCGTGATTACGACGCGCGACCGGGCAGAGGCGGCTGAAAAGACGAAGCGGAGACCTGACTGATCGTCTCCGATCTCCACTGATTCACCCTAAGCACACCGAGGAATGAGATCTACGATCGCACGGGACGTCCTCTGGGCCACCCCAGCGTCCCGGACGCCACAAGCGATCCGGGACGCTGCACTACCGGAAATTCGGCCCACGAATTGGCGCGAATGGACATGAATGACGGAACGGGAGCGGACTTTCCAACACCTCTCGTGCATTGTTCCCCACGGTTTGCGTGGTACCGAAGGCACGAATCACGGAAAGCGAACTGCTGTAAGTCGTTTCGTGTTTTTCGTGCCTTTCGTGGTTCTCAAACAGGTTGCGGCCGGAGGGCGCGTTGGACCTGTCGGATACACCGTCCTCAACCGCCTCCATGAGACGCCCCGACGCGCCGATCATTCGTGCCGCGCCGGCGCAACAAAAAATCCCCACGGACACGTCGCCCGTGGGGATCGACTGATCGGCGTTGGCCCGCCGATGTGCGCTTGAACCGGGCTCACTTCGCCAGCACCGGCGGGCGGGGACCGATTCGAATCGAATTGGTCCCCCCGCTCGCCGCTTAGTGATTGAACAGGAACTCCTTCGTGTTCACCAGGGCCCAGATGATGTCTTCCCAGCCGGCCTTTTTGGCGTTGGGCTGCTGCTTCGCGAGGTGCCCCAGCGCGATCTTCATCTCTTCGGCGTCGGGATTGCGGGCGTAGACCCAGCGGTACAGCTCCTGCACGCGCTCTTCGTCGGTCCGCTCCTTTTCGCCCGCCAGCAGGGAGGCACGCCCGGTACCGCTGGAGATCTTCCCCTGCACTTCACTGCTGTTGAGCAGATGCAGGCTCTGCGCCAGGTTAGCTTCCTGCGAGCGTTCGCATTCGCACGCGGTGTCGGCCTGTGGCTGGCCGAAGACCTTGAGGAAATACGGCCCCACGGTCGGGTCGGGCAACTGCAGGGCCATCGTCCCCGCGGGCAGGCCGTTATACGCCTGCGACGTCGCCGTCACCTGATGCAGCGCGTCATACAGCACTTCGGCCTTGAGCCGCTTCGGATAGTACCGCGAGAAGTTCTGCTTGTCCTTCAGATTGTACTCGTTGGGGAGCGAACTGAGCTGGTACGTGTTCGACTTGCAGATCGTGCGGACGAGGTCCTTCAGGTCGAAGCCGTGGCCGATGAAATGCTCGGCCAGGACTTTCAGCAGTTCGGGATTCGTCGGCGGGTTGGTCTCGCGCATGTCGTCTTCCGGCTCGACGATGCCGCGATCGAAGAAGTGCTTCCAGTACCGATTGACCAGGGCGGGAGCGAAGAACTTGTTGTCTTTGCTCGACATCCAGTCGACCAGCAGGTGTCGGGGATCTCGCTCGGGGGCCACGTCGAGAGCCGCCGCGCCCAGCCCCGTCGGCTTGAGCGATTTGCCCGACCGCGGGTTATTAGCGCTGGCCAGGCCGTCGTTATGGAACACCCGCTGCTCGCGCGCGTTCTCGCCGTTCTTCTTGCCGACGCGGCTGAAGAACGCCGAGAAGCCGTAGTAGTCGTCCTGGCTCCACTTCTCGAACGGATGGTGATGGCAGCGGGCGCATTGGATCCTCAGGCCGAGGAACAACTGCGCCGTGTCCTCCACTTGCTCGTTCGTCTGGTTCACCTCGCGATACCACGTCACCGGCGGATTGCTGACGACGTCGCCGGCGGCCGTCAGCACCTCGCGGACGAACTGGTCGTAGGGCTTGTTTTCCTCGAGGGCATCATGAATCCAGGTGAAGAAGGAGTAGGTGCCACGAGTATCCTGCGGCTGGCGCCGCTTGTTCCGCAGCACCATGTTCCACTTGTTGGCGAACAGATCGGCGTAGCCCGGGCTGTCGACAAGCTGATCGACCAGCTTGTCGCGCTTCTGCGGATCGGAACTGGCCAGAAAGTCGCGGACCTCCTGCTCGGTCGGGAGCCGGCCGGCAATGTCGATCGACGCCCGGCGAATGAAGGTCGAGTCGTCACAGATCGGCGAGGGAGGAATCCCCAGCAGCTTCAGCTTGTTCATCACCGCCACGTCGATTTCGTTTTTGGGCGCCGGAAGAGGCCCCATGTCGGCCCCCAGTGGAATCGTCGCCCGGAACGTCGAAACCTGTCCCTGGTACCGCGCCATGATGGCGACTTCACCCGAGAGATCGAGGGTCTTCACCAACCCGGCGGTGGTCACTTCGGCCATCTCAGTGTCGTTCGGCTCATAGAGGGCCATTTGCGTCACGTCTTCGGTCGTGCCGTCGTTGTAAATGGCCAGCGTGCTGATCTGCTGATCGCTCCCCCGGTCCATGATCCGCCCTGCCGGGAAGCACTTGATCGCCGTCACGACGGGGTCTTTTTCCGACCCGTACGGCATCCCCTGCTCGATCCAGCGGGCGATCAATTTGTATTCGTGGCTGTCGACTTCCATCCGCTTGCCACCGCCGTGGGGCGAGCGGCCGACGGGCTTGGTCAGCAGCAGGCTTTGTCCGGGGGACGAGGGAAACAGCCGTCGCCCGCGCCCTTCTTTCACGAGGTACTCGTAGTCTTCGTCGGGATAGAACCCCAGCAGCGAAAGCTTGAAGCCGTTCTGCCCGCTCGATTTGCCGTGGCAACCGCCGCCGTTGCAACCGAGTTTGGTGAAGATCGGCACGATCTGGTTGGTGAAATTGACGGGAAGGTCGCCCGACATCCCCGTGACGGTGACCGGAATGGTCGCCGCCATCCCAGATGCCGCGTCCTTCGCGGTCACGGTCGTCGTTCCATCAGCCAGCGGCATCACCATCCCCGCGGCGTCGATCTTGACGATTCCCGCCGGTTCCGATGTGTAGGCCACCTTGCGGGTGAAGTCGCGGAACTGGCCGGACGAATAGGCCCCCGTCACAAAGATCTGCTGCCGCGAATCCCGCCCCCGGATCGAAACCCCCTTCTCATTGATGTTCGGCTCGATCTTCAGAGCAGTAAGCGAACCGGGATCGCCGAGCCCCTTCGGCTTCGGAGCCTGTGCATCAACCGGAGTCGTCGAAACCGACGCGAAGAAACAGAAGGTGCCGAGGACAACGGCCAGTTTCCATGCACGGATCATTTGTGTTCTCCCAGTCGTTCGAGCGAAGGTCCGTTTTCGCGTGCGACACAAGGCGGATGCGAATGTGGTTCGCGGCGGGAAGCCGATCTTCGCGGACTTCAGAAGATCGGCTCGAAGCCTGTGTCGCGCTTCAGGTTAACGGGGTGTGCAGAACCGAGGTTTCCGGACGCAGGTGGGGTTTTTCGGCCCACCCATAAGCATATCCATCCCATTTCATGAATGCAACGATTTTAACCTCTTACTGAATATATCAACATGTATTTCTTCGTCAAGGTTGTCACAGGCAATACAATCCCGGCAAGGCGGGCGGTACAATCGATTGCAGAAGTTCGGCATTCCCCGCGGACATGCCGCGGCCGCGCACCTTCCAGTCCGCAATCCCCGATTCGAAATCGTCTGACATGCACGATTTCCAATACAGCACGATCGACGAGGTCCTCGCCGCCCTGCGGTCCGGGCGGGTTGTCATCGTCGTCGACGCCGCCGAGCGCGAGAACGAGGGTGACTTCATCTGCGCCGCGGAGAACATCACCCCCGAGACGGTCAATTTCATGCTCGAGTTCGGGAAAGGGGTGATGTGCGTTCCGCTGACGCAGGAGGCGGCGGACCGGCTGCACCTGACGCCCATGGTCGCTCCCGAGCAGAATACGGCCGCCATGCAGACGGCGTTTTTGATCCCGGTCGATCATCGCGCCAGCGGCACGGGCGTGAGCGCAGAAAATCGCGCGCTGACCATTCGGGCGCTCGCCGATCCGCGCTCCAGCGCCGGCGATTTTGTAAAGCCGGGGCACACCAATCCGCTCCTGGCCAAACCGGGCGGCGTGCTCAGGCGCGCCGGTCACACCGAAGCCGCCGTCGATCTGTTGCAGATGGCCGGCCTCAAGCCGGTCGGCGTCCTGATCGAGATCTGCAGTCGGCGCGGCACCGGCATGGCCGACCACGCCGAATTCGTGGCGCTCTCGAAGGAATTCGGCATTCCGATCATCTCGATCGAGCAGTTGATCCGCCACCGGCGGCTCAGCGAGCGGCTCGTGCACCGCGAAGTCGAGGCCCGCGTGCCGACGAAATACGGCGAAGCGACAGTGATCGCGTACCACGTCGAGCACGACGATCAGGTGCCGCTGGCCATCGTCCTGGGCGACCTGAAGTCCTCCCCCGCCCCGCTGGTGCGGATGCATTCGTCGTGCTTCACCGGCGACCTCTTGTCCTCGCTGCGCTGCGACTGCGGCGATCAGTTGCATCTCGCCCTGGCGATGATCGCCGCCGAAGGGTCCGGGGCCCTCGTCTACCTGCCGCAGGAAGGGCGCGGAATTGGCCTCGTCCCCAAGCTCAAGGCATACGTCCTGCAGGATCAGGGGATGGATACGGTCGAGGCGAACCACAAGCTGGGGTTCAAAGCCGATATGCGCGACTACATGGTGGGCCTGCAGATTCTCAAGGACCTCGGACTGACGGAAGTGCGGCTCCTGACCAACAACCCGAAGAAGACGAACGCCTTCGTCTACTCGGGCGTCGAACTGAAAGTGGTCGAACAGATCCCGATCATCGCCCCGCCGGAAAAGCACCGCGAGCACTACCTGGCCGCCAAGCGCGACAAGCTCGGCCACTTGCTGCCGCCGGACCTGAAGCCCAGGCATAAGTCGCGCGAGAAGTCAGACTGAGTTGCGCGATCGCGCCATCGATGCCTCTCCCCCGCGAGCCGCCGGATTTATTCCGGTGGGATCCGGTGCAATCTGGCCTGCGGGATGAAATCTGCGAACACCGTGGTGCGCGTTTCTAGAGAGGATTACCGCCGTCACGATCGGGCGGCCGCTTCCCAATTGTTCGGTCTATATTCTCGACGCCAATCTGCGTCCGGTGGAAGACGGGGAAACGGGGGAGCTTTATCTCGCCGGAGCGTGCCTGCGACTTTCAGGCGAACCCTTCGGGTTCCACCGCTCCCCAGTTCGCCGGCAGCGGAGCCGTGATCGTCAGACTGTCGTAGCGCACCGGATGCAGGATCGTCAGGCTGCGGGCGTGCAGGGCGATCGGCTCGTTGCGCGGGTCGGGCGGCGGCGGTTCGACGAGCCGCGTCGTCGCGCCGTATTGCACGTCTCCCACGATCGGCCACCCGTGCCCCGCCAACTGCACGCGGATCTGATGCGTCCGCCCCGTGAGCAGTTCGATCTCGACCAGCGTCCGCCCCCTTTCCCCCCCTTCATAAGGGGGGGCCAGGGGGGGTCGCAATGTGGAATGCGGAATGCGGAATGCGGAATGGCGTTTCAGGACGCGGTACTTCAGTCGCGCCTCGCGCGCGCCCGGTGTTCCAGCGGGAACGATCTCGACGCGCGCCTGGTCGGGAGCTTTCAACAGCCAGTCGACCAGTTCTCCTTCCGGCGGATCCGGAGCCCTTTCGACCAGGGCCCAGTAAACCTTGCGCACCTTTCGCTCGCGAAACTGCTCGGCCAGCCGCGCGGCGGCTTTCGAATTCCGCGCGAAGACGACCACTCCCGACACGGGACGGTCGAGCCGGTGCGGAATCCCCAGATAGACGTTCCCCGGCTTGTGATACTTCTCTTTGAGGAACTGCTTGACCTGCCGCTCGAGCGTCGGCACCCCGAGCTTCGCGCCGAGCGTCAACAGCCCGGCCGGCTTGTTGACCGCCAGGATGGGACCGTCTTCGCAGAGGATTTCCAGGGGCGCGCCGGGATCACTCGGCATACCGCACCGGGTTCCAGTCGCGGGCGAGGGTACAGAGGGTCTTCAGAATCGAGCGATCGGGGCTGGTGGCGACGATCCCCGGCAATCGCAGCATGTTGGCCCGTTCGTCCATCCACAATTCGTCGAAGTTGACCGGCTGCTCGTTGTGCACCCACAGCGAATCCCCCCTGCAGACGCGGGCCAGGTGCAGACCGGCCGGATAGTCGTAGACGTTGGGGGAGTGAATCAGCGAGCCCGCGTATTCGCCGCGGGCCATCAACTCGTACAGGCAGCCCGGGCAATTGTCGGCGGCGACTCCCTCCAGCCCGGCTTTCGTGACCAGTTCCGCCTTCGCCGGATCGTGCTTTTGAAAGCCGATCACGTAGATTTTTTTCGAGGCACAGGCTGGCGACAGCGGCCTGGGCTGCATGCTCCGCAGGACATCGATCGCCGTCCGGCCGGGATCGTCCGGTCCGCACAGGATGCGATCGCCCGCGACCTGCACCCAGCTCCCGAACGGCCCCGATTCGGGGACGAAAACGAGCGTGAAATGCACCGTCCGCGGCGAACGGAGCGTGAAGATGATGGAATAGCCATTCCCTGTCTTGTCGCGGTATTGCTTGGTCCCGTCGATCGGATCGAGAGCCAGCGTATATTCGCCCGCGGCGGCAAACCGGGCCAGATCGCCGGTCGTTTCCTCGGCCTCGATCCGGCATTGGCGAAAGAGCGGATCGCCGTCGCGGAGCGCCCCCACCAGCAGCTCTTGCACGGTGAGGTCCGCCAGCGTCAGGGCATCTGTATTCGAGCTCCCCGAGTGCTTGCCTTCCAGGGCGATATTGAAATTCCGCATCCGCCGGGCGACGCTCCCCGCCCAGCGCATGACAGGAGGCAGATGGGTCGCGAGAGAGTCGATCAGGTTGTTGAGGTTCATTAATGCACTTTACCAGATCGATGCTGCTTGTTCATTGGAGGACATCGCGAAACCGCAAGCGCCAGTCCTCCCTGTCCATCCTCTACCCTCCATCTTCGATCTTCTTCCCCCGTTCGAGGCTCCCCACCACTTCCCGCGCCACATCACACCCCGTTACACGCGCCAGCGCCCGCCAGCCGGGGACGCCGTTGACTTCGATCACATAGCCGGCTCCGGCACGGTCGTAGAGAATATCGACGCCGGCGACGCGCGTGCCGACCGCTGCGGAAGCCCGCAAGGCCCACTCCCGCTCGCGGTCCGTGATTTCGACCCGCTCGGCCTGCGCTTGCCGCGAGACGTTGGTGCGAAAATCGTGCGCGCTGCGGCGCCGCATCGCCGCCAGGATCCGGCCGTCGAGAACCATCACCCGCAGATCGAAACCTTCGTGCTGAACGAATTCCTGCAGATAGAGGACCGCCCCGATCCGCTCCAGCGTGCGGAACGCGCGGAGCGCGAGGTCCGGATCGCTGACCCGCAGAATGCCGCGCCCCTCGGCCCCGAAGATGGGCTTCACGACCACGTCTCCTCCCAGCTTTTCGAACGCCTCCTGAGCCGCCTCGGCGTTCTCGCAGACGATCGTTTTCGGCACCGGCAGTCCTGCGTCGACAAGCCGCGCGGTCGTCAGGTATTTATCGACGGCACATTCGATCGCCCGCGGGGGGTTGAGCACCTGCACTCCTGCCGCGTCCAGCCGGGCCAGCAGATTCATGCGGACGACGACCTGCTCAAGCGATCCGGGCGGCATCGTGCGCACAATGACGGCATCGACCGACGAAAGCTCGGTGTCGGTTCCCCAGACTTTCGAGTCGCCCGTCTGCACATGCGCCGTCAGCCGCTCGAACGGCAACGCCGTCACCCGATGCCCGCGCTCGACCGCCGCGCGTTCCAAGTCACGCCGATACCAGCTTTGCGGGTTCGCGAGGATGACGATGTGCATTGCCGATTTGCCCTTGCGAAAGTAGCAGGCACGCGGAGAGGCTGTGAATTTTTTGACTGCGGCGTTGCAGGCCACTTTCCGTAGGGTGGGCTGTGCCCACCGAGCCACCAGAC
>JBLMWR010000050.1:0-7139 GCA_050257335.1 Deltaproteobacteria bacterium
CCCTTCGCAACGGGGGGGAGATCCGCGGGGAAGTCCTCGGTGACGCCGGGTCGAAGACGCGCGGGAAAATGGTCTCGATCCGCACGCTTTCCGGGGCGACAGTGGTCGTGGATCGCGGCGAAGTCGATGCGGTCGTGCGCCGCCGCCTGATCGTGGAAGAGTATGAGACCCGTCGGCGGTCGATCCCCGACACGGCCGAGGAGCATTGGGACCTGGCCGACTGGTGCCGGCGGAAATCGCTGTCGAAAGAGCGCGAAGCCGAATTACGTCGGGTGATCGAGCTGGATGGGGAGCATGTGGCTGCGCACCGCGCCCTGGGGCATATCCGCCACCAGGGTCGGTGGGGGACGCAGGATGAAGTCATGACCGCCCGGGGGTTCGTGAAGCACAAGGGGAAATATGTCCTCCCCCAGGAACTGGAACTGATTGAGCAGGAAGAGCGCGTGACCGAGGCCGAGAAGGCCTGGTTCCGGAAGGTGAAAATGTGGCATATCTGGCTGGAGGGGGGTTACCCGGAGCGGCAAAGCGAGGCGCTGTCGCAGCTCCAGGCGATCAAGGAGCCCGACGCCGTCGCGGCCCTCGCCCGCACCTTCAAGGCCGTGCCCGTCGAAGAGCAGCGGCTGCTGTACATCCGGATCATCGGAAAAATCGAGGGGGACAAACCGCTCCAGCCCCTCGTCCTGCAATCGCTCTGGGACGAATCGCGGTTCGTCCGCGAAGCGGCCATCAAGGGACTTCGGAACCGGGATGTCGACAAGGCGTTGCCGGCGTACGTCCGGGCTCTCAAGAACGGGCTGAACATGATCGTCAACCGCGCCGGCGCCGCGCTGGGAGAGCTGGGAAACGACAGCGTCGTTCCGCAGCTCATCGACGCCCTGGTCACCCGGCATTCCTACACCGTCCTCGTTCCCGATCCGCCCGTGGGAGTCAGCTCGGATGGCACCGACGTCATGACCGGGCAGGCGGTGCTTCCGCCGAACATCGGCCACATGCTCGCCGCCGGACAGCTTCCCTACGGTGTGCGGGTTCAAAACCTGACCCCGACCGGTCCGCGGATGAAGGAAGTCCCGATCGAAAAGGACGAAGAGAACCCGGACGTTCTCTCGGCGCTCACTCTGCTGACCGGGGAGAATTTCGGCTTCGACGAGGGCGCGTGGAAGAATTGGTATAACGCCCGGCACAACCTGAAGCGTTTCCCGGGGAACGGAGCGCAGCGCAAACCGAAGAGCCGGTCGTAATCTCGCACTTCTCGAAGCCGGACCAGCATGCCCGACCAGAACCGCCGTCTCCGCCAGCAGCTCGAAAGCTTCTCTCGCGCCGGCCTGCAGTTCCTCCCCCGCCGCGATGCGACGTTGATCACGCCGGTGCAGGCAGTCGCCGCTCCTGCCGTCGCGGTCCGCGGCACCGCGTCCCTTCCGAACCTGCAGCCTGCGAAAGCCTCCATGCCACAGCCGAAGTCGGCGGTTTCTGAAAAGGCGTTGTCGCGGCCGGCGGAGGCCAAATCGCCTCCCACGAACGCGGATGGACCAATTCTCTTCGAATCGGCGTCCCCCCCTCGCTCGCCGGGGTCAGTTGCGACTTTGGCCGAGCGGCAGAAGGCGCTGGCCATTCTCGACGACAAGGTCAAAGCCTGCACCCGCTGCAGGGAACTGGCCGACACGCGGACGCAGACGGTCTTCGGTGTCGGCAATCCGCAGGCGCGGATCCTTTTCATCGGCGAAGCCCCCGGAGCCGACGAAGACGCGCAAGGGGAGCCTTTTGTCGGCCGCGCCGGAAAGCTGCTGAACGACATCATCGCCGCCTCGCGGCTGAAACGCGAAGAGCTTTACATCTGCAACGTCCTCAAATGCCGCCCGCCGGCAAACCGCGCTCCCGCCGAGGACGAATGCGCCAACTGCCGCGAGTACCTCGACGGGCAACTGGCGACGATCGACCCCGAATACATCGTCTGCTGGGGAGCCGTCGCGGCGCAGAACCTCCTCAAGACGACGTTCACCATCGGCAAGCTGCGCGGCCGGTTCCTGCAGCACGGCCGGGCGAAAGTGCTCTGCACCTATCATCCGTCGTACCTGCTGCGCAATCCCGCGGCCAAAAAAGACGTCTGGCAGGACATGCAGTTCCTCATGGCCGACATGGGGGTCGACCTCAAGAGCAAGCCGTAGCGTGCGGCGAGCCGCCGTCGGGGGCATCCGTTTTGGGGGGGGGTGGTCGGCGTGTGCCGAAAGCCGTACCGGGGTGGGGTGGGGTGGCCCCGCCGTCCCGGCAGGGCGGCGGGGTCGCGCAGCGACAAGAGGCCGCGCCATCCGCGTTCATGGTTCGAAGCACATCCGCTCCCAAGCTTGTTCCGCCAAGGGAGGTGCAAGTGCTTTGTCAAAGATAAAAGTCAGGCTGTAGCCACGCTCGCCAGAGCGTGGGAGAGCATCGAATACAGACTCATCCCCCACGCTCTGGCGAGCGTGGCTACCCGAAAATCAAGGTTTGACAAAGCACTAGCGGCCAGACGGACCCGCATGATGTAGCCTCGTGTCGCTACGCGACCCGGCCGGCGCTGCGCACACGGCCGGGCCACCCTGCGACTCTCATCCGTGATCGCGCTCGACAACGCGCACCGGACTGCGGTACGTTACCCGGCATGACCATCGCCCACGAACATGCGAGCCGCCGGGCCGACTGGGGCGCGGTTCTCTTTGCCCTCGTCTATCCCACGCTCCTGACGGTGGTCTATTTCATCCTGCTCGCCGGGTCCTCGACGGCGCTCCAGCAGGGAACGTATGCGATCGGCAAATTCATCCAGTTTGCTTTTCCGGCCCTGTGGATCGTCGGCATTCAGCGGACGCGCGTCGGCTGGAGCCGGCCGCGCCACCGCGAACTGGTCTGGGGCAGCGTCCTGGGACTGGGCCTTTTGGCCGCGGCCCTCGCCATGTACCATTTTGCCGTGAAGCCCGCCGGGCTCTTCGCCGGCGCCGCGGGGGCATCCATCCGGCAGAAGATCGAAGGGTTCGGCGTGGGGAGCCTGTCGCGCTACGTCGTGCTGGCCGCGTTCTATTCCCTGGTGCACTCCCTCCTGGAAGAATATTACTGGCGGTGGTTCGTCTTCGGCCGTTTGCGGCATCTGACGTCGCTGCCGGCGGCGATCGGCATCTCGAGCCTGGGCTTCATGGCCCACCACGTCTGCATCGTCTCGACCTTCTTCGGCTGGCTTTCGCCCATGAGCATCGTGCTTTCCCTGGCAGTCGCCGCCGGCGGCGCAATCTGGGCGGCGATTTATCACCGCACGAATTCCCTCTTCGCCCCCTGGCTCAGCCACGCCCTCGTCGATGCGGCCATCTTCCTCATCGGCTATGATCTCGTGATGTAATGCTTCTCCCACCCTTAGCAAGGGGGGGCCAGGGCGGGGCGGGTGAGGTTGTCAAAAGATGGACACCGGCGGACGATCGCTCCAGAACCATCAAAGCAGCAGGCACGTTCCGAGGCTGTGAAAATCTGGTTTGCGGCGTTGCCGGCCTCTTCCCGTGGGGCGGGCTTCTTCAGCCCGCCCTGCAAAAACTCACCGCCTCGCCGGTGTCGTGGACGTTCGACGTTCATCTTGATAAAGGAAAGAACGTCGAACATCGAATTTCCAAAGTCGAATAAGAAGAATGACGCAAGAACAGGACCCGTTGCTGTCATGT
The DNA here is from genome assembly GCA_050257335.1 of Deltaproteobacteria bacterium. Lineage (GTDB taxonomy): Bacteria > Planctomycetota > Planctomycetia > Planctomycetales > Planctomycetaceae > JACQFH01. The sequence goes on from JBLMWR010000050.1 coordinate 3,672, forward strand.
CAAATCCCCTCACGCAGATCGACCAGTACCTCTCCACCAACGCCGACCGATTCGTCGACGAGCTCAAGGCCTTTCTGAGGATTCCCAGCGTCAGCGCCGACTCGCGGCACAAAGCGGACGTGCGCAAGGCCGCCGAATTCGTCATCGCCCAGATGCACTCGGCGGGGCTCACGACCGAGCTGGTCGAAACGGCAGGCCATGCGATCTGCTACGGCCAGTGGCTGAAGGCCCCCGGCGCTCCGACGGTCCTCATTTACGGACACTACGACGTGCAGCCCCCCGATCCGCTCGACAAGTGGGTCACGCCGCCGTTCGAGCCGACGGTCCGCGACGGCTGCCTCTTCGCCCGCGGCGCCACCGACGACAAAGGGCAGGTCTTCACGCACCTCAAGGCGCTCGAAACATGGATGAAGACCGCCGGGACTCTCCCGGTCAACGTCAAATTCGTCATCGAGGGAGAAGAAGAGGTCGGGAGCAACAACCTCGACATCTTCCTCGAAAAGAACAAATCGCGGCTGGCGGCCGATGTCGCCGTCATCAGCGACACGAGCCAGTTCGGTCCCGATCGGCCGGCCGTCACGTACGGCCTGCGCGGGATCGTCGCCTGCGAAGTGACGCTGCGGGGGCCGAACCAGGACGTCCACAGCGGTGTCTTCGGAGGGGCCATCGCCAACCCGGTCAACGCGCTGGCGAAAGTCATCGCCGGCCTGCACGATGCCCAGGGGCGAATTCAGATTCCCGGGTTCTACGACGAGATTCCCCCCATGTCTGCTGAGGAACGAAAACGGCTTGAAGCCCTGCCGTTCGACGAGCGGCAATTCATGAAAGAACTGGGAATCGACGCCGTGTGGGGAGAAGCCGGCTACACCACGCTCGAACGCCGGTGGGCGCGCCCCACCTGCGACGTCAACGGCATCACCGGCGGGTACCAGGGAGAAGGGCCCAAGACGATCATCCCCGCGTGGGCCACGGCGAAGATCACGTGCCGGCTCGTCCCCGGCCAGGTTCCGGCAAAGATCGCCGCGGGGCTCGAAGCCCGCCTGCGCGGGCTGTGCCCGCCGGGCGTGAAGCTCGAATTCCGCACCTGGCACGGGTGCCCGGCGTTCGTCTTCGACCCCACGAGCAAATATGCGGCTGCCGCAAAAAAAGCGATCGCCACGGCGTTCGGCGTCGCGCCCCTCATGATCCGCGAAGGGGGCTCGATCCCCGTCGTGGCGAGCTTCCAGAGCCTGCTGGGACTCGGTACACTCCTGCTGGGCTGGGGCCAGAACACCGACAACCTGCACGGCCCCAATGAACATTTTCACCTTGTCGATTTCCATCGAGGCACGCGAGCCAGCGCCCATTTGTTGTACGAATTGTCGTTGTTGAATTAGCATGCTCGACCTCCAATTCATCTGCGACCACCTCGACCAGGTTGTCGAAAACTGCCGCAACCGCGGCGTCACCGTCGATCTCGACGCCTTTCTCAAGCTCCGCAACCGCCGCGGCGAGCTGATCTCGCAGGGCGACCAGTTGCGGCGCGAACAAAACGAAGTCTCGCAGCAGATTCCGAAGGAAAAGGATGCGGCGCAAAAGCAGACGCTGATCGCCCGCGGCAAAGAGCTGCGGCAGCAGGTGTCGCAGCGCGAGGCCGAGCTGAAAGAGGCCGAAGCCGCGCTGCGGATCGAGCAGGCGCGAATCCCCAACATGACCCACCCCGCCGCGCCGGTCGGCCGGCTGGCGGAAGACAACAAAGTTATTCGCACGTGGGGGACGAAGCCCAAATTCGATTTCCAGCCCCTCGATCACGTCGCCCTCGCGGAAAAGCACGACCTGATCGACCTCGAAGCCGGCGCGCGGGTCGCCGGGCACGGCTTTTATTTTCTGAAGAACGAGGCCGTGCTCCTGGAAATGGCCCTCGTGCAGTACGCGCTGCAGAAGGTGCTCGCCGAGGGCTTTACGCTGCACACCACGCCCGATCTGGCCCGCGACGAAGTCCTGGAAGGGATCGGCTTCAATCCCCGCGGGCCGGAAACGCAAATCTATTCGGTGCAGGGGACCGACCTCAGTCTCGTGGCGACGGCCGAGATCACCCTGGGGGGCTCGCTCCGCGATCAGGTTCTCGACGGCGCGAAACTTCCGATCCTGGCGGCCGGGCTCTCGCACTGCTTCCGGACTGAAGCCGGGGCGCACGGCAAGGCGACGCGCGGAATCTATCGCGTGCATCAGTTCACCAAGGTCGAGATGTTCGCCTTCACCCGTCCCGATCAGTCGGAAGCCGTGCATGAAAAAATCGTCGCCGTGGAAGAAGCCCTGTTCCAGGGATTGAAGATTCCGTATCAGGTGATCGACACGTGCACCGGCGACTTGGGAGGCCCGGCATACCGCAAGTTCGACCTTGAAGCCTGGATGCCCGGCCGCGGCGAGCACGGCGAATATGGCGAAGTCACCTCGGCCTCGAACTGCACCGACTACCAGGCCCGTCGCCTGGGGATTCGTTTCAAGTTGCCGGACACAAAAGGAACGCAGTTCGCCCACACCCTCAACGGCACCGCCATCGCCTGCACCCGCGCGATCATCGCCCTCCTCGAAAACTGCCAGCAGCCCGACGGCAGCATCCTTATCCCCGAAGTCCTCCGCCCCTGGGTCGGCAAGGACAAGATCGGTTAAGTAGGTTGGGCTTTCAGCCCGACGGCAATGGGGAACCACGCGGACGAGAGGGCAGCAAGGCCAGCGCGGCCGGCAGTCGAACGCGTGCTAGGACGCATGTTGGCCTGCTTTCCGAATTAGTCGTTCGGATGTGCCCCCAAAGACGTCTCCCCCCCCTTAGCAAGGGGGGGCTGGGGGGGGTCGCGCGACATGGTTTGCCGACTCTCAATCGCGATCCGACGGCAGTTGACCCGCACCGCAGAGCGCTCAAAAAATCCCCGCGATTTTCCATTCATTCCGCAGCGAGCCGCAAAGATTCCTCGAGGTTTTCCATAGATTCCTCGGCAGCCCCCAAAGATTCCCCGAGTTTCGTCAAAGATTCCAAAGATTCCGCAGCTCGCACACGCCTCGCCTCCACCGGCTGACCTGGGGAACCAAAGGCGATCGGAGTCAGGTTGGCGTCCCGGCCTTCAGCCGGCGCCGTCCACTGCCGCGGCGCGGACGGCCAAATCCGCTCCGCGGCCCAAACTCGAATTGTCAAAGAATGAACTGACTTCTGGCAACTTGCTCACTTGCTCACGTCATGTCCATGCGGTCACGCCGAGGCTTTTCCCCCGTTCAGAGATCGTCCCACTTTCGAGACGGGGAATGCCATCCTTTCTCCCTCCCCCCTCGTAGGAGAGAGCTGGGGCGAGGGGGCGAGCGCCTAAACGAAGCATCCGCCTCTGGAGAATCCGCAATCCGCCGCCCGTCCCCACTGCCCACTGACCACTGACCCTTCCAATTAGACGCCCGCCGCGCTCCTCCGACAACGACCTTCTCCCCGGGACTTTCCAG
>JBLMWR010000051.1:0-7661 GCA_050257335.1 Deltaproteobacteria bacterium
ACACAAGCGGAACGGCCGGCTGCCGGCATTCGACTATCATCCGCGAACCCGCGTCGTCTTCGGTCCCGGTAAAATCGCGGAACTGGGAAAGCTGGCCGCCGAACTGGGAGCCAGGCGGGTACTGCTGGTCACCGACCACGGGCTGGAAAACGCCGGCCATCCGCAAAAGGGGATCGCCGCCCTTGAATCGGCGGGGCTCTCCGTCGCGCTGTTCGACGAGGTCCACCCGAACCCGACGACCGACGACGTCGAAGAGGGTCTCGCCGTGGCCAAAAGCGCCCAGATCGACCTGCTCGTGGGACTGGGTGGCGGAAGCAGCATGGACTGCGCCAAGGGAATCAATTTTCTCCTCACCAACGGCGGCCGGATGGAGGATTACCAGGGGGCGAACAAGGCCACCCGCCCCATGCTCCCCATGATCGCCGTGCCGACCACTTCGGGGACGGGCAGCGAAGCCCAGTCGTACGCGCTGATCGCTCATCCGCAGACGCACATGAAGATGGCGTGCGGCGATCCGAAAGCGACGTGCCGCGTGGCGCTGCTCGATCCCGAACTGACCGTGAGCATGCCCGCCTCGGTGACGGCCGCCACGGGGATCGACGCGCTCAGCCACGCCGTCGAGTCGCACGTCTGCACGCGCCGCAACCCGGTCTCGCAGCTCTTCAGCCGGCAGGCCTGGCAGCTCCTGGTGCGCGGCTTTCCGGCGGTGATCGCCGCCGGAGACGACATCGACGCCCGCTCAAAAATGCTGCTGGGAGCGCACCTGGCGGGCTCGGCGATCGAGAACTCGATGCTGGGGGCCGCGCACGCTCTCGCCAATCCCCTTTCGGCCCATTTCAATCTGACGCACGGGGTGGCGATCGCGGTGATGCTGCCGCATGTCGTCCGTTTCAACGCGGCGTCGGTCGGGGGACTGTACGGCGAGCTGGCGGCTGACGCGCGGTTGTGCGAACCGGTCGATCCGCGGGCGGGGGAACTTCTGGCGGAGCACCTGGCCGCGCTCGCGGAAAAAGGGGGCCTGCCGGTGCGGCTGGCCGATTGCGGCGTGAATCGCGCGGCGATTCCGCTCATGGCGGCCGAAGCGGCGCAGCAATGGACGGGGCAGTTCAATCCACGGGCGGTCGATGAACAGTCACTGCGTCAACTCTATGAGGGAGCGCTGTGATGAACGGGGAATTGAAAATTGAAAAATGCAAATTGCAAATTGCAAATTGGGGACGGCGGCTGGCGCCGCGCGTCATTTTAAGATTTTCAATTTTCAATTTTCAATTTTCAATTCCCCTCCTTCTCGCCCTCCTCATGACCACGGTATCCCGCGCGGCCGATCCTCCGGCGAAGCTCGGGCCGCCCGGTCCCGAAAGCTGGGCGACGTTCCGCAACGGCAACCAGCAGCTTGGCGTGGCGACGACAAAGCTGCCCCAGAAGCTCGATCAGCTCTGGGTCCACCAGGCCGGCGAGAAAGACAGCATGATCAAATCGACCGCGGCGATCGCCGGCGGCCGGGTTTACGCCGCGTCGCTCAACGGCGAGGTCTTCTGCCTCGACCTGAAAAGCGGTAAACGCCAGTGGACGTACAAGTCGCGCAAAGTCGACAACCCCAGCACGTTCATTCCCGGGTTCAAGGCAGCGGTGGCCGTGACGGCCGACACGGTGTACGTCGGCGACGAAGAGGGGCTGTTCCATGCCATCGAGCGCGCGACTGGCAAGGGAAAATGGACGTTCGAGACGCAGGCCGAAATCACGAGCTGCGCCAGCTTCTACGAAGACAAGGTGCTTTTCACCTCGCACGACAACAGCCTGTACTGCCTGAACATCGCCGACGGCACGAAGGCCTGGCAGTATGAAACGAAAGGTCAGGTCTATACTTCGCCGGCCATCGTGGGCGACCACACGTTCGTGGCCGGTTGCGACGAGCACCTGCGGGTGATCAACGTCAAGACGGGTGAAGAAGTGACCGACATGCCGTTCGGGATCCAGTTGATCTCCTCGCCGGCGGTCATCGACAACATGCTGTACGTCGGCACGATGGGGAACGAAGTGCTGGCGATCGACTGGAAGAGCGCCATGAAAGTCTGGGCCTACCCGGGGGGGAAGGACCGCTACGAGTCGTCGGCCGCCGTCACCGACAAATACGTGATCGCCGGCTCGTGGGACAAGAAGTTGCACTGCATCAACCGCAAGACGGGTGAAGGGGTGTGGACGTTCTCCACGCGGGCTCACGTCGACAGCTCGCCGGTCATCGTCGGCGACCGCGTGTTTGTGGGGTCGAACGACGGGAACCTGTATGCCATCGGACTGGCGAGCGGCAAGGAGCTGTGGCGATTCCGCGACCTCGACGGCCGCCCCTTTTCGGCCTCGCCGGCGGTCGGCGAAGGGCGCCTCGTCATCGGCTCGGAAGCGAATGTGGGGAACATTTACTGTTTCGGAGCGAAATGACGATGACGACCGGAACCGTTGACCCCGCCGACACGACCGAAGTCGGCAGTTACTTCATCGCCAACTATCCGCCGTTTTCACAGTGGAAGCGCGAGTTTCTCCCCGAATTTCAGGCGGTGCTCGATTCTCCGGCCCCCGACCCCGCTCAGCCGCTGGGGCTCTACCTGCACATTCCCTTCTGCCGCAAACGCTGCAGATTCTGTTACTTCCGCGTCTACACCGATCAGAACGCCAAGGCCATCGAGCGCTACGTGCAGGCGCTGGCCCGCGAGGTCGAGCTGCTCAGCGAACGCCCCGCCGTCGCGGGGCGCAAGTTGAAATTCGTGTACTTCGGCGGCGGCACCCCGTCGTACCTGAGCGCCCGGCAATTGCAGTCGCTCCGCGAGCGCCTCCACGCCTCGGTCTCGTGGGACGACGCCGAAGAAGTTACGTTCGAGTGCGAGCCGGGGACGCTCAGCCTCGAAAAGGTGAAGACCCTGAAGGACATCGGCATCACACGCGTCTCGCTGGGGGTCGAGAACTTCAACGACCAGATTCTCGAAGCCAACGGCCGGGCGCACCTGTCGCCGGAAATCATGCGGGCTTATGAGTGGATCCAGAGCGTCGGCTTCCCGCAGGTGAACGTGGACCTGATCGCCGGCATGGTCGGCGAAACCGACGCCAACTGGACGAACTGCGTCGAACGGGTCCGGCAGATGTCGCCCGACAACGTCACGATTTATCAAATGGAGCTGCCGCACAACACGCTCATCGCCCGCGAAATGAAAGAGCGGCATGTCGCTTCGCCGGTGGCGAGCTGGGCCACCAAGCGGCGGTGGGTGAGCGAGGCGTTCGAGACTCTGGAGGCCGCGGGATACACGATCTCCAGCGCCCAGGAACTGGTGAAGGATCCACAGAAGGACCATTTCGTCTATCGCGACAGCGTGTGGCGCGGGGCGGACCTCCTGGCGACCGGCGTGGCCTCCTTCGGGCACCTCTCGGGAGTCCACTACCAGAACCTCGACCAGCTCGAAGATTACGTGTCGTCGCTGGAGCTGGGAAACCTCCCGCTTGGGCGGGCGCTCACGCCCACGCCGCACCAGTTGCTCATTCGCGAGATGGCGTTGCAGCTCAAGGAAGGGCGGATCAGCGCCGTCCCGTTCCGCGAGAAGTTCGGCGTCAATATTCTCGACGAATTCGGCGAGGCGTTCGGCCGGCAGCAGGCCGCCGGTTATCTTGTCGTCGAAGGTGACGTCGTGCGCCTGACGCGCAAGGGTCTGTTGCAGGTCGACACGCTGCTCCCCGAGTTCTTCGAGCCCGAGCACCGGGCCGTACGTTACACATGAACCCCACGGATGAACTGAAAAAACTGACGTCCCTCTTTTCCGGCGGCGACGGGCTCTTCGAGCGGGCCGAGCATATCGCGTCGGCGCTCACGCCCGAGCCGTACAAGCGGCTCCTGGTTCACGAACATCACATGACGGTGACGATGGAGGAGTTCTATCATACGTCCGTCGTCGTCAAGGTCCTCGACCGAAGCCTGGAAGGGAATATCTACAGCCGCAAGATCGTTCTGGAGCGGGCCGATGACGGGCGGGTCGTGCAGTTCGGGATCGTCCGCTTCGACCTGGGGGTGGTCCTGCCGGCGGTGCGCAGCGAGATCTTGAGCGAAAAGACGCCGCTGGGGCGGATCCTGATCAACTACAACGTGCTGCGGCACATTGATCTGGGGGCGGTCCTGCAGATTACCGCCGGGCCCGGCCTGGCCCGCTTGTGCGGCTGCCGCCCCGGCCAGACGACCTACGGGCGTCTGGCGACCATCTTCTGCAACCAGCGTCCCGCCGTCGATCTTCTCGAAGTCGCTGCGCCGGTGGGTTGATGGTTTGACTCTGTGATCCGGCTGCAAAGTCGTGCGACATTCAGTATCCTATGCGCGGATAAAAACGATCGGGGTCAACTTGCACATCCGCGGCGATCGGCGTCATCCGCGGTACCCGTCTTTTTCATTATTGCCCGGCGGCGTACCGGGGCGGCCGCGGTCTCCTTTTCGGATTAAGCGCTGGAATGCCTCCTCAATTTACATACACGCGGCGGGTCCAGTTCTCGGACACGGACATGGCGGGGATCGTCCATTTCGCCAACTTCTATCGCTTCATGGAAGAGGCCGAGCATGAGATGTTCCGCAGTCTGCGACTCAAAATCGTCGAGAACCTGCCGGACGGCACGGTCGTGGGCTGGCCACGCGTGCGGTGCTCGTGCAGCTTCGAGGCGCCGGCGTATTTCGACGATCTGGTCGAGGTCGACGTGACGATCACCCGGGTGGGGGTGAAATCGCTGACGATGTCGTTCGTCTTTCGCCGCGGCGAGACGCGCCTGGCGACGGGGGACCTCAAGACGGTGTTTTGCCGTTTCCACGGGGCCGGCAAATTCGAATCCATCGCCATCCCGCCGGAGTATGCCGAAAAGCTGACGGAATCGCCGCGCGAGAAAAAGCATGCCTGAACCGGCCGCCGATCTCGAGGTTGCCAACGTCGGCAAATCGTATCCCGTTGCGGGCGGGGAGTTGTCGGTTCTCTCCGGCGTCAACCTGACCCTCGCGCGAGGGCAGGCTCTGGCGATCACGGGTCCCTCCGGAGCCGGCAAAAGCACGTTGCTGTACATCATTGGAACCCTCGAAACGCCCACCTCGGGTTCCGTCCAGCTTCTCGGAGAGGACCCCTTTTCGCTCGGCGGTGCCGACCTGGCGCGGTTCCGGAACGCCAATATCGGGTTCGTCTTTCAGGATCACTGCCTCTTGCCGCAGTGCACGGTCCTCGAAAACGTTTTGATTCCCACGCTGGCCGGCAGCGGGGCCGACGGCGCCGCCGAAGACCGGGCCCGCATGCTGCTCTCGCGCGTGGGGCTCGGCGGTCGCTTCGCCCATCGCCCGGCGGAGCTTTCGGGGGGCGAGCGGCAGCGGGTGGCCATCTGCCGCGCGCTCATCAACCGCCCGCCGCTGCTGCTGGCCGACGAGCCGACCGGCAATCTCGACCGCCACACCGCCGAATCCGTCGGAACGCTGCTCCTGGAGCTGGGTCGCGAAGAGAACGCCATGCTGATCGTCGTCACGCACAGCGCCGAGCTGGCCGCGCGGCTGCCCCGGCACTGCGAGCTGGTGGACGGGAGGCTGACGGAATGACGAGTGACGAAAACCGAATGACGAAAGAGTTCCGGAATTCGAAGTCCAGAATTCGAAATTCGCAGGCGTGGCCCGGCTGGAACAAAAACGAATTTGACCGCGGATGACGTTGATCCGCGCGGATCATTACGAATGAGGTGAACCGGCACATCAGCGCGTATCGGCGATATCCGCGGTTCTCCTTCGTCTTTTCCCGGGTGGACAAGCTTCGCGGCGCTGGAACAAAGCGAAGGGCATTAGCATGGCGAGCCTGTAAACCACTTGACCCGACCCCCCTGCCCACCCCTTGCCAAGGGGGGGGAGACGTCGTCAGGCACGGGGGCGCTCTCTGACGTATTGAATTCGTAGTTCAAATCCGAAATCCGAAATTCTGCCGCATGTCGCGCTGGACCCTTCTCTTCCGCACGCTCCTCTTCCACTGGCGGACGAACCTCGCCGTGGGGCTGGGGGTTGTCGCCGGGACAGCCGTCATCGGCGGAGCGCTGATCGTCGGCGATTCGGTGCGTGGCAGCCTGCGCGACATGACCCTGGCCCGGCTGGGAGCGATTGATTACTCGCTGACCGGCCCGCGGTTCTTTCGCGAGCGGCTGGCGATGGAATTCAACGCCTACCCCTCCCACGCAGGGATTCCCATGTCGTGGGCGATCCTGCTTCAGGGGAGCGCCGAGAAGCGGGTTCCGGCAGGTGAAAAAGTGCTCACCCGTGCCGGAAGAATCAATGTGATTGGCATCGAGCCAAACGGACAACAGCTTATCGGGAACGCGAAGGCCATCCCCGACGGCAACCACGTCGTGCTGAGCGATCGCGTGGCCCGCGATCTGCAGGTCAAGGAGGGGGACGAAATCACGCTTCTGGTGGAACTCCCCAGCGATATCCCGCGCGATGCCCTGCTGGGGAAGCGCGACGGGACGGCCGTCGAAATTCCCCTGACGGTGCGGGCAGTCCTGGCGGATTACGAGCCGGGCAGCCGGTTCGGGTTGAAGCCCGATCAGCAGCTTCCCGCGAATGTGTTCGTGTCGCTCAAGACGCTCCAGGACCGGCTCGGACTGGCGGGGCACGAACCTTCACCCCGCGATCCGCGTTCGATCCCGGCCCGCGTCAATACGCTCTTTGTGCTCGACTTCCAGATCGATGGAACTCCCACGATCGGGCCCGAGGGCGCGCAGCGTCTGGATCAGGATCTGGCGTTGCTGTGGAAGCTCGAGGACTTTCACGCGAGAATCGTCTCCAACGAGAAATTCGGGTATTTGTCGCTGGAGAGCGAGCGGATGATTCTCGACCGGCCGGTGGCGGAAGCAGCGCGGAAAGTCGCCGAGCGGCTCGGGTGCCGGGTCTCACCGGTGCTGGCATATATCGCCAACGAGATCAGCGTCGTGGGGCGCCCGGCCGACGTCGGGAAATCCGAAAAGAACCCTGCATACAGCCGGTATGCGGTCGTGGTGGGGCTCGATCCGGCGGTGTTCGCCGCCGATGCCGGGCCGCCGTTCGGACCGTTCCGGTTTCAGACGCCGGAGATCCCTCCGCGACTGGGGGACGGAAAAGTCGAGCAGCCGGACAGCGTCGGCGAAATCATCCTCAACGCCTGGCTCGCGAAGGACCTTCGCGCGAAAGTCGGCGACGTCGTGCGTCTCGCGTATCATGTCGTCGGGTCGCACGGAGAATTGCCCGAGGAGGAACGGCAGTTCAAAGTCCGCGGGATCGTCGCGCTCGACGGCACAGTCGCCGCCGACCGGGGTCTGATACCCGAAGTGCACGGAATCACGGACGTCAAAAGTTTCGACGAATGGGACGCGCCATTCCCGATGAAGACGGTGACGGCGCGGGATGACGAGTACTGGACCGAATACCGCGCGACCCCCAAAGCCTTCGTCACTCTCAAGATGGCTCAGCACCTCTGGCAGAGCCGGTACGGCGACCTGACGTCGCTGCGCATGGCTCCCGTTCCTGGCAAGACGCTGCACGAATCGCGGGAGCTGCTGAGCGCCGCATTGCTCAAGGAGCTTCAGCCGGCGGAAATGGGGCTCTCGTTCCAGCCGGTAAAGTATCAGGGCCTCCAGGCCTCCTCCGG
>JBLMWR010000052.1:0-2977 GCA_050257335.1 Deltaproteobacteria bacterium
GCACAGAAACTATCCTGAAGTTCAGCAGCAATACGAAAGCGGACCCGATTGGCCAGTCTCCGAGTGCCACGTTTCGGAGAAACGCGGCTAAATCAACGGCCCCCTTGCTAAGGGGGGGAGAGGTCGCGCGGTACACGCGACGTCCAACTCATTTGGGACGGCTGTTACTTCCCCTTCATCGCCTCGCCGAGGATGCGGGAGGTGGTGGGGCGCATGATCCGCGGATCGACCAGCTCGCCTTTCAGCAGCGTGGCCCGGACTTCCTTGCCGGAAATCGAGATCGGCTTTTCGTCCTTGTGATTCTCGGTGAGATCGACGCGCCCGAGAGATTCATAGAAGGCGGCGAAACCGACTTTCACCGGTTTGATCTTCAGGTCCCCGGCGAGCTTGCCGAAGATTTCCTGGGCGTCGAAATCCCCCCAGATCGGCGTACCGTCCTTGTACGGCGCGTCGGCGTGCTTGCGGCCGATGACGATGTCGGTGAAGCCGTTGTTCTGGCGATAGATGGCGTGCATCACCGCTTCCTTCGGCCCGCCGTAGAACATCTTGATGTCGAGGCCGAGGAGAATGACACGGTCGGGTACGCTCTCGCCGCGCGGCTTCCACAGGTTCGGGTCGCTGTCGCCGTCGCCGAGCGCCCGGTCGGTGATGAGCGCCTCGTAAGTGTGCATGCGGATCTCGGCGTTGACGTCGTCGCCCTTGGTTTCGCCGATCAGCGGATTGAGACAGGCCCCCGCGTTATGCCCTTCCTTGAGGAGTTTTTCGAGCCCGTAGACGAGGGCGTACTCGTGGGCGCGATGGAGGGGATTGCGCGTCTGGAAGGCGACGACCCGGTTCCACCCCTTGCTCGCCAGCAGCTTGCGGACCTCGCGCGGCGAGAGAACGTACTTGCCGAACTTGGCGTTCTTCGGCTGCGGCAGAGCGCGGATTTCGCCGCCGATGAGGTGCGTCTTGTCGGCATCGTTGACGAGGACCATGTCGGCCCCGGGATGATCAGTGCGCACGGTCAGGTAAACGCTCTTGATGTATTTCGGCTTGTCCCACGCAAAGACGTCGCTGATGGCGAGCGTCGCGACAATCTCGCCGGCAGGGTTCGTCAGGGCCACCTTCTGGCCGGCCTTGAGGGATTTGGCCTGGTCGGCGGTGACGGGGAGGGCCAGGGGAATCGTCCAGGCGTATTTTTTGCCGCCGCGCTCGATGCACGCCTGCTCGAGTACCTGATTGTATTCGGCGCCGTTCATGGGGCCGGTGAGGGGGCTGAGGGTTCCGTCGGCCCAGCGATAAACGCTGGAAATGTCGGCCGCCGAGACGGGGACTTTCGGCAGTTTGGCGGCTTCCGCAAGAAACGCGGCGGTTTCTTCAGCGGAGACGGTGCGGCAGACGGGTTCCGAGAGTCCGCCATGTGGAGGGACGAGATCGGCCATGTTGCAATGTGCTCCTTCAAATACTGCGGGTGATCAGATGTAATACATATTGGCGTGTTGTGCGCGAGCGCGATCGGCGAGCTCGGCGAAGTTGATCTGCTGGAGATGTTCCTGTTCGATCCGGCTGGTTTCCTGCCAGACATTGCACAGGACATGCCAGCCGGGGGTGGCGTGTTGTTCGTGTTCCGCGACGGGTGCGTAGGTCGGTCCCTCGACGGACTGGATAACGTCCCAGAGCGAGATGTCGCGGGGTTCGATCGCGAGGCGATAGCCCCCGGAAGCTCCCCGCACGCTGCTGACGAAACCAGCCCCTTTCAATTGCAACAGAATCTGGACAAGAAACCGTTCGGGAATCCGATTCGGGCTCGCAATCTCCACCAACCGGGCCGGCTCGGGCTGATCGTGTCGCAGCGCCAGCTCCAGCACCGCCAGACACGCATACTCCGCTTTGGCCGAGAGTTTCATGGAAAAAATGGCTGATTCGAGCGGCAGAAATCCGAAGGGGCAACGTAGGTAAATCGGGGAGAAATGTCAAGAACCTCCGGCGCGAGCGTGAAACGTCTCATTCGCAGCAACTGGTTCGCAGGCGGAGCCGGGGAACCACGAATTGAACCCCCGGCAGACCATTTCACCCTTCCCCCTGCCCCCTCTTGCTACGGGGGCGCTAAACCGGTGGTCAGCGAGGGGCGATCGCGAACGTAGGCGATGATTTCTAGGTCGTGATAGTGAAAGGGAGGGGCGGCCGCTTTGAGGTCGGCGGCGGGGGCGACGCCGCGCAGGCGGCTGCGCGGCGACCAGGTCACGAAAACCGTCGCCGGGTTCTCTTCGCGGGTCGAGGCGGATTGGCCGTCGCCGGCGGCATCTTCCCAGGACGAGGCGAAGCGCAGTTCGGCGTCGGGCCACAAGCTCGCGACGGCGTGGACCAACTGGGCCGGCGGTTCGATCAGTTCGGACACTTCCGCTCCAGCAAGGGCCACGAAGGTGCATTGGTTCGCGGAGGGAAGCCGTGCCAATCCCACCCGCAGTTCTTCCAGCTCGCGGTCGCCGGCGCTCGTGCGGCGGACGGCCACCAGCCCCCACGCGCAATTCGCCGCCACAATCACCGCCAGCATGCTGGTCAGCACAAACCGCCGCCTTCCATCCCGTCCGCGGGAGACGTGGGCGAGCATAATCCCCGCCACAAGCAAAAATCCCAGCATTCCCAGGCTTCGGATCGAGAGCCGCACCCCCGAGAATTCCAGCACCTCCTCGACTCCCGCCAGGCCCGGCAACATCTGTCCGACCACGAGGGCCGCACCTCCCAGGGCCAGCAGTCCGAACGCCAGCGAGAGAAAGAACCCGACGCGCCGCTCGGCAATTTCGAGCACTCCCAGCGCGGCGGCGATGACCAGGGGAATCGCGAGAAAGGATTCCCACGCCCTGGCGCCGGGAGCGTCTGAGTGCAGGCGGCTGCCGCTGATGATCCACGCCGCAAGCGCCACGGCGATCCACACGATGAGCAGCCCCCGATGGTGGCGGGCGGGATCCTCCTCGGCACGGTACCAGTCGCGGAC
>JBLMWR010000053.1:0-4189 GCA_050257335.1 Deltaproteobacteria bacterium
GTCAATAAATCGGCGTGAAGTTTCTGAGATTTTCGGGAACGGTCGCAGTCGCCGCGCCGCGATGCCGCACACGGACCGGAACGTTCAGTCCTGAAGACCGGCCGATCCTGTTCGTCGAATCGCCTCCTGGGAACAAGCCTCTCCGTCTGCGACAGTGAATGGCGGTCGAGACGATTCCCACCCTCCAAGGCCGCCTGGAAATGCCGCCATGCGTCGGTTCACCACAAAGAGGCGTTCCGAAACGCCTGCTCGAGATGTTAATTTGGGGAACTTGGGCCCGGCTCTCTCAGCGGGGATCGGGAATCGAGGAGGCCGCCCTGCATTTGCCACGCAGCGCCCCTGAGGGCGAATCCGCCCCCCTTATTTCGGTTGCTGCTCTTTTTCCGAGTCCCTCTTGCCGCCGAACGAGGCGCGGAAGTCGTTTTCGACGGCGGCGATCGTTTTCTGCGGGCCATCGAGCTTGAGGAAGTACGGGCCGGCTTCGGTTTCGATGAACACGTTCAGTACCCGCCAGCCGGCCATTCGCTTCGATTTTCTCGCGATCGGGGGACCGATCGGCTTGTTATATGCTCCCGTCAGGTCGACCAGCGTGTACTTGCCGACGGCCGATTCGCCCGACACGATCTTCACCTTCCGCCCCTCTTCTTCGAACTGGCCGATCCAGCGCTGGATGTTGGCCTGGACACCGCCGGCGCCTCGCGCGCCGAACCAGAAAACGACGAATTCGCCGGGCTCCTTGTTGTCGCCGGCAGGTGGCACCTCAAACTCGGCGACCCGCATCGAACTCCCCTGCGGCTTCTGCTTCCACCCTTCGGGAACGGTGAGGGTGAGGTCTTTGGCTTTTACCGTCTTCGTTTTCGCGGGGGCCTTTTCCGAGCTGGCCGTCTCGTCAGACCCGGCGGCGGTGGCCAGAACGAACAAGAGACTCGTCGCCACGGTCGAAGAGATGAATCGTTGCACGGGAACCTCGCTGGTGCACGGTCTGGGGGACGACACAGAGTTTCGAGGATGTGGTTTCCAGGCAGGGGCCTGAAAACCACAACGCCCGCCCGGAATCATGCTGCAAGCGGGCTCACAAAGCAACCCCTGATCCGATGATCTTCGTTAACGGAAAACGTCCAGTGTCGACAGGGGGGCTGCACGTCGTCGGCCTCTTATCGGACGCG
Organism: Deltaproteobacteria bacterium; assembly: GCA_050257335.1. Taxonomy (GTDB): domain Bacteria; phylum Planctomycetota; class Planctomycetia; order Planctomycetales; family Planctomycetaceae; genus JACQFH01. Next base: position 1,167 of record JBLMWR010000053.1, read on the forward strand.
CGAGGTTATGGGCGTTCCACCGCGTTGCGGAGGCGCCGCGCGGCGGTCAGCAGCATCAACCGGCCCCTTTCGCGTTGTCTTCGCGCCGCCGGAACTGTCGGCTTCCATCAGGTCGGCGATGCGCGCCAGGGTCTGCAGCAGGCTGGCTCGTTCCTCGTCGGGCATCCGCCCCAGTTCCTGGCGCAAGTGCTTTTGAAGCAGCGACGGGGCCCTGGCCAGCACTTGCTCCCCCGCTTCAATCACGGTGACGATCACCGTCCGGCGATCGGCCGGATCACGGGCCCGAACGACGAACCCGCGCTTCTCGAGCCGGTCCAGGATTCCCGTCAGCGTCGCGTACCCGATATTGGCCTTCCGCGCCAGGTCTCCGGCCGAAACCGGCTGCAGGACGCTCACCACCCGCAAGGCCGTAAGCTGCGGACCGGTCAGTCCGAACTCCCGCTGCAGGAAATTGGAATGAATGTCGACGGCGCGCGTGATCCGCCGGAGCGCTAGAATCACTTGTTCTTCGATGTTCAGCTCGTTCTGCATGGGGACTGACTTTCGGATTCAAGGGCCTCTCAACGACGGAAAGATGCAGCACGCGGGATTCCCCCGCCGGCGCCACGAACGGCCGGTCGTGCCGCGTGTTCGTCGATCCATTGCATAAAAAAGAAAGCCCCAGCGCGGAGATTTCCTCCGCGCCGGGGCTGCCATAGCCAGATGTCAACGTTGCCCGTCGTGAACAACAACAGAATCGTAGTCTCTCAGACCGTCCAGGTCAATTACGATTCCCGGGTGAATTACGATTCCACGATGTCCGTCGGCTTTTTATCGCGAGTAACTCACCAGCGTCGGGGCCCGTCGGAGGACCGAACCCGTCGGCATCGCCACCGGCATGCCGTAGGTCGAAACCGGAAGAGCCGGCGAGACGTAATACTGCTGACGGACGGGGGATCTCACGTAAGCCGGAGCGTAGGCACCCGGATAACCGTAGTTGCAACAGGTCGGCGCGACGTACACCGGAGTGTAGCAGCACGCGGTCCCACACGACGAGTACCCGCAGCCGCCGCCATACCCGCAGCCGCCGCCGCAACAGCCGCCGCCATACCCGTAGCCGCCGCCCCCATACCCACAGCCATAGCCGCAGCCGCCGCAGCTTCTGTAACCGCACCCGCGGCGGCAGCCGCCACAGGCTTGCGCGGTCGTGGCGGTCGTATCCAGAACGAATGCCAGAGTTGCCAGGAACAGTCCCGTGATGACGACAGTTTTGCGCACCATGATGCAGACTCCTCCATTCAAAAAAGAAACCGGCTGACTTAGTCACAGACCGACGGGCCCCGCGTACCCTCGAACCTCGGCATATACTAGCCAACCCGCAGCCCGCTTCGCAAGCAGGTTATAAGAGGATTTCAGAGTCGCTCCGGCGTGTGGCCGTTGTCCGCCCAGGTGGCTTGACGGATTGTTCACACTAAGGGGCCGGCGGTAAAAACTAGAAAGGCCGGCTCCCCGCTGCCGGAAGCAGACCGGAGAGGATCCCGCACCTGATGTTGGCGCGCACCGCGTTGTCCGGGAAATGCCCAATCCGCAGTCAGGGAATCCCCCACACATCGACCGGCCGGCGGAATCCGCGGACGCGCCGGGCTGCGATCGGTGAGCCGGTGACATCGAAGATGATCGTTTGCAGACGGTGCACGCTGAAGCCTGAAGGCCAACGACGGCCGCCATGCCGGGTCAACCCGATGCGCATGGCTAAAACCGCCCCGAACGCGATTCGAAATGCGTGGGTTTACCGAGCTGGCGTCCGCCCCGCATCACCCAGTGAGCCACCCATTCCGTGAGCTGGTCGGCGCCGACCCGCGGGGACCCGAACTGTGCGACAGCGCGCCGGGCATCGCTCAACAGCGCCGTGTCGGATTCCGTCCCTTTGAAGCACACCGGTTTGCCCATGATCCGGCCGAATCGCCCGCACACGGCGCGCACGCTCAGGAGCTCGGGACCGGTGACGTTGATGATCCACGGCGGGGCTCCGGCATGGTCGAAGGCCTGCAGCATCCAGGCGTTGGCGTCTCCCTGCCAGATCGTGTTGAAATGTCCCATCGTCAGATCGACGGCCTGCCCGCTCCAGACCTGGCGGGCCAGATCGACCAGCACGCCGTACCGCAGGTCGCACGCATAGTTGAGACGGATCAGCGCCGCGGGAATGTCGCGCGACCGACTGAAGTATTCGAAGATCCGTTCCCGTCCCAGGCAGCTCATCGCGTACTCTCCCACCGGTTCGGGTTCGTCCGATTCGAGCGAGCCGCCCCGTGCAACGGGGGTCAGGCCGTAGACGTTGCCGGTGGAGAAAGCCACGATCCGGCTGCGGCGGAATTTGCGGCAGACGATCGCAGGAAGGTAACTATTCATGGCCCAGGTCGAGGGCATGTCGTCGGACGAGCCGAATTTCTTGCCGGTCATAAAGACGACATTTTCCGCGTCGGGAAGCTGCGCAACATCGTCTTCGTTCAAGAGATCGCAGCGAATCGTCTCGATGCCGTGTGCGTTGAACGCCGCTTCGGCGCCGGCCGAAAAACGCGACACGCCGATCACCCGGCGGGAAACGCCGGCGGCGTCGGACGCGCGGCGGGCCATGCGCGCCAGCGACAGGCCCATTTTTCCGCCGACGCCCAGCAAAATGATATCCCCTCGCCGCCGGCGCAGAGTTTCGATCACAGCGGTTGTCGGCTCGCTGAGCGCTGCTTCGAGTTCGTCTTCGGTTTGAAAAAATGCGGACATCGGGAGAATCGGATTCATGGATCCCCACGTCTGGCGGCCGCGAAATCGTCGATGGTGCGGTCAACGATCAGGCGATCGAGATGCTGCGGGTCGTGATTCAGGTCGTTCTCTCCGCCGCGCACCGATGTCCACCGCCTCGGGCCGTCCCCGCTGCGTCCACACGAACATGGCGCCGTTCTGGCCGCCCGAGCGGACGACGTTAGTCCGGACGTACACCGGTTCGTTTCGAAATTCGAGCGTTTCGCGACGTTTAATCCGCAATGACC